>JBGPMX010000166.1:0-8834 GCA_041487215.1 Planctomycetia bacterium
ATGACGACAAACCGTACGATCAGTTCGTCCGCGAGCAGATCGCCGGGGATGAGATTGCCCCTACCGACCCGGAGATGCTCATCGCCGTCGGTTTTCTCCGCATGGGTCCGTGGGAACTGACGGGGATGGAGGTGGCTCGGATCGCGCGGCAGCGATTCCTGGACGACGTGACCGACACCATTGGCCAGGTTTTCCTCTCGCACCCACTCCAGTGCGCCCGTTGCCACGACCACAAGTTCGATCCCATCCCGACCCGCGATTACTACAGGCTTCAGGCCGTGTTCGCCACGACGCAGATCGCCGAGCGGCCTGCCGAGTTCCTGCCGCGCGAGAACACCGGCGGTTTCGCCGAACGCGCCTATCTACTGCGGCGCAGGCAGCACTACGAGCAGGCGCTCGAGGAGCTCGAGCGGAAGGAAGAAGCGGCCGCGCGGCGGTGGTACGCCGAGCGGGGGCTCGACTACGTGCCGCGCCAGACGGCGCTGAAGCAAGGCATGCCCGAGGACACGATCGTGCCGCGGCACATCGGGCTCGCGCCGCAGGATCTCGGCATGCAACGCATCGCCCAGAAGGGGCTGGAGCGGCTGCGCTGGGAGCTCAACCGCTACGAGCCGTTTGCCTGCTCCGTGTACAGCGGCGTCACGCCCGAGCTGCACGCGGCCTACGCGCCGCTGCGTATGCCGCCGGATCGGATGAAGGGGGGCGCGCTGGAGCAGCCGGCAATCCTGGCCGGCGGCGATCCCTTTTCGCCCACCGTCCCTGTCCGACCCGGCGTGCTGAGCGTGACCATCGCGCTCGCCTCGAGCCGCAGTCCCCGACCTGTCGCGGATGCCATTGTGGACGCGGCGTTGATCCCCGACACGGTCGAGGGCCGCCGCGCCGCACTCGCCGCATGGATCGCCAGCCCGCGAAATCCGCTGACGGCGCGGTCGATCGCCAACCGCGTCTGGCAGTGGCACTTCGGCCGCGGCCTGGCGGGCAACCCGAACAACTTCGGAGCTACCGGCAAGAAACCGACCCATCCCGAGCTGCTCGATTGGCTGGCGGCCCGCTTCGTCGAGAGCGGCTGGTCGTTCAAGCGGCTGCACCGGCAGATTATGTTGTCTGAGACGTACCGCCGCGCCGCGTCGCACCCGGATATCGCAGGCGTGCGTGCCGCCGACCCCGGCGGCACGAGCTACGCGCTCTTTCCACCCCGTCGCCTTACCGCCGAGGAGCTGCGCGACAGCATGCTGGCCGTCTCCGGTGAGCTGAATCGGCAGCTGGGCGGCATCCCCGTCCGCTCGGAGATGAACCCCGAGGCGGCGCTGCAGCCGCGCCAGGTCATGGGGACCTTCGCGGAATCCTGGCAGCCGTCGCCGCTCCAGTCGCAGAGGCACCGGCGATCGATTTACGTGCGGCAGCTGCGCGGGCTACGCGATCCGTTCATGGAGGTGTTCAACCAGCCAAGCCCCGAGAACCCGTGCGAGATGCGCGACGAATCGACCGTCACGCCGCAGGTGTTCAGCCTGTTCAACAGCCGAAACAGCTACAACCGGGCTATCGCCTTCGCCGCTCGCCTGCTGCACGAGAGCGGCATGCGTGAGCAGGCGATCGACCGCGCGTTCCAGCTGGCCTACGGCCGGGCCGCGCGGGCGAATGAGCGGGATGCGTGCCTGCGGCACTGGCAGCAGATGACCGAGCGGCACCGCACCCTGTCCTTCGCACGACCCGAGTATCCCCGCGAAGTCACTCGCGAAGCGGTCGAGGAGAACACCGGGGAGAAGTTCGTGTTCAGCGAACGGCTGGAGTTCTACGACGACTTCGTTCCCGATCAGGGTCCTTGGGACGCGGATCCCGAGACGCGCGGCCTGGCCGACGTCTGTCTGGTGCTGCTGAACGCGAACGAGTTCGTATACGTGTACTGAACGGGGTCCGCCACTCCGTAGCTAGGGTGCCGTCACTCTGGGAATGACAGGGGATAGGTTGTCATCCTGAGCGGAGCGAGGTACGAGCGGAGCGAAGGATCCGGTTGGAGTTGACGCTGGAGCGTGCTCCCTGTGTGGTTGCCACTCCGTGGCACTCTGATCCGCAACGGTGTCGCGGGCCACCTGGGCGGATCCACCGCGAAGAGGCGGGCGACATAGACCTCAAGCAGAAGACATGACCGCACTACCGACCACACGCAGAGACTTCCTCTACGGCCTGAGCGCATCGCTCGGCAGCGTGGCGTTCTCCTCGCTGCTGGCCGCCGACCAGAAACACCCATCGCCGCTTGCGGCCCGCGAGGGGCACCTTCCCGCGCAGGCGAAAAACTGCATCTTCCTCATGATGGAAGGGGGCCCCTCGCACATCGATACGTTCGATCCGAAGCCGAAGCTCGCCCAGCTGCATCTCCAAGCGTTCGTCCGCGCCGATCGCACGAAGTCGGCGATGGAAAGCGGCAAACGCTACTACGTCGAGAGCCCGTTCAAGTTCCGCCGGGCGGGCCGGTCGGGGGCCGACATGGCGCGGGACTGGGAGCACCTGGCGGGCGTCGCCGACGAGATCTGCTTCTACCGCGGCTGCCAGGTCGATTCGGTCAATCACCCGACCGCCATGTACCAGATGAACACTGGCAACCGCTTCGGCGGCGACCCGGCCGTCGGCGCCTGGGTCACCTACGGACTGGGCTCGCCCAATCAGGATCTGCCCGGTTTCATCGTGCTGCCGGATGTGTCGTACCCGCAGGGAGGCGCGGCCAACTGGTCGAGCGGCTACCTGCCGGCGCGGTACCAGGGGACGCCGCTGCGGCCCAAGGGCTCGCCGATCCTCGATCTGCGCCCGCCGCAGGGAATCACTCCGGAGCACCAGCGGCAAAACCTCGACCTGCTCGCCATGCTGAACCGCACGCACGGGGAAGAGCATCCGGAACACTCGGTGCTGGCGGCACGCATGGAGAGCTACGAGCTGGCGTTTCGCATGCAGATGCAGGTGCCGGGAATCCTCGCCACGGAGAGCGAGACGCCGCAGACGCTCGCCCTGTATGGCATCGGCCGGGAGCCAACGGACGCTTTCGGCCGCAAGTGCCTGCTGGCGCGGCGGCTGGTCGAGAGCGGCGTGCGCTTCGTCCAGCTCTACGCCGGCACCTGGGACTCGCACGACTACATCGCCCGCGCCCACGGGGCGCTGATTCGGCAGGTCGACCAACCGATCGCCGCACTCATCGGCGATCTGCGGCAACGCGGGTTGCTGGACGAGACGCTGATTGTCTGGTGCGGTGAATTCGGCCGCAGCCCTGACAACGGCGTGCGCGGCGGCGTCGCCTACGGCCGCGACCACAACCCGCGCGCGATGACCATCTGGCTGGCCGGCGGCGGCGTCCGCGCGGGACACACCGTCGGCGCCACCGATGAGACCGGGGCGGAAGCCGTCGAGTGCGTCCACCACGTCCGCGACCTGCACGTCACCTTGCTCAGACTGCTCGGGCTCGATGACAAAAAGCTTACCTACTCCCACGCCGGCCGCTTCAAGCAGCTCTCGCAGTTCGGCGGCCAGGTGATTCGGGAGCTGATCGCGTGAGCAGGCATGACGAACCGGCGGCCCGGATCCGTCCCGCTCAAGGACCAACGGGCATGCGACACCGCATCGGTCTGCCTCGCAGGGCTCTGCACGTTCTTGTGCTCGCCAGCTTCGCATTGGCACAGCCCGTCTACGATCGTCTCTCGCGCAACGCCGTGCTGCTCGAGGATCTCGACATTGGTTTGCCGTCTCTGCTGCTGGTCATTATCACCCTCTCCCTTCTCGTCCCTGCTTGCATCATCGTGCTCGAGGCTCTCTTCGAGCTCAGAAGCAAGGCGCTGGGCGAGCGAGTGCACTGCGCGACGGTGCTCGTGGCCACCGTTGCAGTCAGCCTCCAGGTGGTGGGGCGCTTGGCATTGCTGCCGGGCCTGGTCGGAGGTGCGATCGCTCTCGGCGCCGGCGTGGCGGCCAGCTATGCGTACTCCCGTTATGCTCCCGTGCAGTGGCTCTTCACCGCAGCATCGCCGGCCATCATCATCTTCCCCGCGGCACTGCTGTTTCGTTCCCCGGTCGCCCACTCGTTATTTGATTCCGAGCTTCCGTTGATGCCGCGCGCAACGGTCTCGAACCCCGTATCGGTGTTCGTGGTGATGTTCGACGAATTCAGCGGCACGTCGCTGATGAATCGAGACCGCGGCATCAACGGCTTGCGTTACCCGCACTTTGCGCAATTCAGTCAAGAGGCGACCTGGTACCGGAACGCCACGAGCGTCCATTGGCGCACGCTTTCCGCGGTGCCGGCGATGCTGACCGGCAAGTACCCGGAAAAATCGGGGCAAGGCACTTTGCGCGAGCATCCGGTCAACCTGTTTACGCTCCTGCGCTCCTCGCAGGCTTACGATCTGGTCGTTTTTGAGCCGGTCACGCGGCTCTGTCCGCCGAGCGGTAATAGCTACGTAGATGCGAGCAACACGCTGCAGGGCTACCGTGCGCTGCTGAGCATTATGTCGATCGTTTATCTTCATGACCTGATGCCAGCCGATGTCTGGCCGCTGTTACCCGACATACCGAACGAATGGTTCGGCGCGCGCGACCCGTCGGCGGCTTCGATGGCTCGCACAAACGGTGTGATGCGTTACGGCTGGAATCGCGATCGCGACCGACAATTTGGCCATTACCTCGATTGCGTCCGCGTGCGCAGGCGACCCACGCTTTACTTTCTGCACGTCGTGCTGCCCCATTTTCCCTGGTGTTATCTACCGTCGGGGCAGCGATACGCTTGGGATAACGGCAGTGAGATCGAGCCGCTGGGTGCGCGAGGCGCGGGGTCGGAGAACTGGAGTTCCGATGTGTTCGCCGTGCAGCAGTCGCATCAACGCTACCTGCTTCAAGTCGGCTATTGTGATTACATGCTGGAACAACTGCTCGCTCGAATCAAGGCGGCAAACCTGTACGATTCGAGCCTGATCATCGTCACGGCAGATCATGGCGTCTGCTTTCAGGCCGACGAGTCGCGCCGCGCCCCGCGCAAAGAGACGCTGGACGAGCTCATGCCGATCCCGCTTTTCATCAAGGAGCCGGGTCAGCACGAGCCAAAGGTCAGCGACCGCAACGTCGAATCGATCGACCTCTTGCCTACGATTCTCGACGTTGTGGACCTGACGCCCCGTGTCCCGACAGACGGCTCCTCCCTGCGGGACGCCACGCAGCCGGAACGATCGTCCAAGTTTTTTTACGGAGAGAACGCGCAATTCACCGCAGACAGCCGGTTCGAAGCGAAGTTCGGGGCGGTCGACCGGATGATCGACTGTTTTGGCGAATCGTGGCCGGACCTTTACAAGATCGGCGGCTTTGGTGCCTTGATCGGCCGACCCGTTTCAGAGCTTTGCGTCGGTGACCGATCCATGCTGAAGACGGAGCTGAACCGCTCGGAGTTCGTTCTCGCCCCGAACCGACCTGTTCCCTGCTTTCTGCGCGGGCATGTAGTCAGTGCGACAGAGAGCGAGCTTCCATTGCACTTTGCGATTGCGGTCAACGGAACGGTTCGTGGGACGAGCCGCACCTATGCCGCGTCGGACATGCGAGACCGGTGGTCCGTGATGCTTCCTGAGAGTTCGTTCCACGAGGGCGTCAACAGTGTGGAGGTGTTCGTGATCTCCGCGGCGGGCCAGCAGTTGCTGCTCCATCCCTGTGAAATAGCCAACGACTAGCAATCGCCTGGCTCGGGCGCGATAATGCCTGGGACCTTTGTCCTCTTCCGCAGATCCGGCCACGCCATGCCCTGAAGGCACCCGCCGAGGCGAGAGCCGCGGGCGTCGCCCGCCTTTTTTGCCCGTGCCCGTTCGAGACATCCGTGTTTTTGCACCATGCCAGCGGAGGAGGGAATGATGCGCTTGCCCTTCGCGCCCATCTGCGGCGGGCGCCGGTCCTCGCAACGATCCCCGCGCAAACGCTCCACGGTTGTCGGCGCGACGCGCGCGGCCCGGCCGCTCCTGGGCGAACTGCTCGAGGACCGCTGCTTGCTCCGCGGGCTCTCGTTCGCCATCGCGCCGGATAAACCGGCGGTTGGCCAGGGCCCCGCCTGCCTCGTCGCCGGAGATTTCAACAACGATACGTTTCTCGATCTCGCCGTTCAAAACTGGCGAACCAGCAACGTGTCCCTGCTGCTCGGTAACGGCGACGGCACATTCCGGCTCGCCGCCACGCTCGGGTCCGGCAACACGTACGCCTGCGCGGCCGCCGACTTCAACGGCGACCACAATCTCGACCTGGCGGTGAGCGGAACCGAAGGGGTCTCCTTACTGCTCGGTGATGGCACAGGCGCTTTTCGTTCAAGTGGCTCCTTCGCCACGCCGAGCGATCTCCACGCGGGAATGACGACGGGCGATTTTGATCGCAACGGCGTGCCGGACCTGGCTGTCACCAACCGCAACTCCTCGACCATTCAGGTGGCACTCAGCAATGGCGCCGGTGCGTTCTCGAGCGTGTCCACCTACGCCGTAGGCAACAACCCGCACGGGATCATCGCGGCGGACTTCGACAAGGACGGCGTGCTGGACCTGGCCGTCGCCAACCAATCCAGCCAGACGGTCTCACTGCTCCGGGGCAACGGCGACGGATCCTTCGGCAATGCGACCAGCATCGTTGTCGGTGCGGCGGGCGGCGTAACGCCGAGCAGCGTCATCGCCGCCGACCTGAACAAGGACGGAAACCTCGATTTGATTGTCCACAACGATTTCCCGAACGACACCGCCGTCTTGCTGGGCGCGGGGGGTGGAACGTTCGGGCCGCCCAGCGATTTTCCGCTGCGGGCCGGCTCGGACAGCGGCTTTCTGCTCGCCGTGGCCGACTTCGACGGAGACGGAAAGCTCGATGTAGTGGGGGCGAGTGCCGGTGACAACTATGTGTCGGTATCACTGGGCAACGGGGCGGGGGCGCTCGGGACCGCAACCACGATCACCGTGGACCCGTCCCCCAGCGCCGTGGTCGTGGGGGACTTCAACCGGGACGGCCGTGCCGACATCGCGGTCAGCAACGACGCCAACCGGTATGGCGGGACAGCGACGAGTACGGTCACGGTGCTGCTCAACACCACGAACGACAACGCGCCTCCCGTGCTCGCCCCTCTGGTGGATCGCTCCGTCGATGAGGGGAGCCTGGTGAGCTTCGCCGCCGCCGCGAGTGATCCGGACGCGGGGGACACGCTTCGCTTCAGCCTGAGCCCGGACGCGCCCGCTGGGAGCACGATCGATCCGGCGAGCGGCGCGTTTCGCTGGACGCCGACGGAGGCACAGGGACCGGGCACCTACTCCTTCTCGGTCCGCGTCACCGATGATGGGACACCCAACCTGAGCGACGCCAAGACCGTTCGGATCACCGTGCGGGAGGTGAACTCGCCCCCAGTCCTGGCGCCGCTCGGCGATCAGGTCGTGGACGAAACGAAACTGCTGGCGTTCACCGTGCAGGCCAGCGACCCGGACGCCCCGTCGAACACCCTGACCTTCAGCCTCGATGCGGGCGCTCCGGCCGGCGCCGGCATCGACTCCGTTTCGGGCGCCTTTGGCTGGACGCCGACCGAGGCGCAAGGGGGCGCCACGTACGCGGTGACCATTCGCGTGACCGATAACGGTGCGCCGACCCTGAGCGACTCGAAAATCATCCACATCACGGTCAACGAGATCAGCACCGGTTCGATCCGCGGTCTGGTGTTCAACGATTCGGACGGAAACGGCCAACGGGATGCCGGCGAACCGGGGATGCCGGGCGTTGTGGTTTATCTGGACCAGAACCGCAACGGTCAGCGGGATGACGGGGAAGCGAGCGAGACGACCGACAGTGGAGGCTTCTACGCCTTCACCGGGCTGGCGGCGGGGGACTACGTCGTGCGCGAAGAGGTCCCGGCGGGCTTGTCCCAGACGGCCCCCATCGGCGTGTCGTTTTTCGTCTCGCTCGAGGAGGATCAATCCTACGTCGGTCCCGGTTTCGGCAACTTTGCCGGCGCAGCGACGCGCGGCGAGATCCGGGGCAACATTTTTCGCGACCGCAACGGCAACGGTATCCGGGACGCGGCCGATTCCCCGCTGGTCGGTTGGTTGGTGTTTCTAGATAGCAACGCGAACGGACAGCCGGATGCGCCGGAGGCGCAGGCGTTCAGTGACGCCAATGGCGGCTACCGGCTCATCGGTCTCTTGCCGGGCCCCTACCGCGTCGTCGAGCGTCTTCCGAGCGGCTGGCAGGCGATCACGCCGAGCGGCGTCGATGTGACGGTCCGTGGCTCGGAGTCTGTCGACGCGAGTTTCCTGGCTCAGGCGCCCCCGCCCCCGGCTCTCTCCGGCGGCCGCCTGGCTCAGCTCAATGACCTGGCGTTCGACCCCGGGCAGACGTTCCCGTACACGGTCAAACAAGACGGCATCGTCACGGTTGCGCTGTTCACGTCCGTGGGCCAGATCGGCTTCGACTTGCGTGACGCGGCAGGGACGCTTTTGGCGTCCAGCCCCGGCACGGGCGGCGAGGCTCGAGTGGACGTGTCGGCACACGCGGGGCAGACGCTCCGGATCGCAGTCTCCGGCTCTGCCGCCCTGGACACTCCCTTTGACCTCCAGGTGACCAACGCGTTGAGTCGCGGTTCGAGCGACGAGCTTCGAGTCAAGGCGGCGCGTGGCAACGAAGAGATTCGGATCGGCCAGGATGCGACCGGCCAGGGGACGGGGAGCGTCGGCGACGTCGTGATTGGCGGCGCTGCGCGGCGGCACGACACTGCCTACGCCGCCGATACCGTGGCTCGCTTGCTGGGATCGAAGCCGTTCAGCGGAGTACGCGTGGCCGGCGGGTCGGGCAACGATACGGTGCGGATC
>JBGPMX010000167.1:0-8816 GCA_041487215.1 Planctomycetia bacterium
AAGAAGGCGTACCGGCAGGCGCGGCAGGTGGCACAGGCCTGCACGGAAGGGTGATACGAACGGCGCGAAGAACGCTACCCGAAGCGCGCGCGGCAACTTGCCCCAAGTCGCCTCGCGCGGGGGCCGATAAGGAAGCATCGAACGCGCGGAAGCGCGCCCGCCCCGTATCCCCAGAAACGCAACGCCCCACCCCGTGGAGTCCGCATGAATCGTCCCACCGCTAAAGCGAAGGTCATCCGTAAAGCCGGTATCCTTGCCGTCGGTCTGGACTGTACCGACGGGCACACCCGCATCACGCGCGGCGACAACTTCCTGCTGTTTGGCGGATCGGAAGCGACGCACGAAATCCTGCAGGCGCAGGTGGTGAAGTTCAACGAGGAGCTCGAGCGGCTCGGCAAAACGCTGGAGACCGCGACCGAGACCGAGATCGATTCGATCGCCGCCAAGCTCAAGGTATTCGATGACACGGCGGATGACGCCGAGTGATTCCCGAGCCCTTTCTTTCGCCCCCTCCTTGCCCGCCGCGGCGCCAAGCGGTTACGTTGGCCAGACCGGCCGAGGAAACTGGTCGAGCTTTCGCGGCGCCGTACGAATAATCCAAAGGGCGGCCGCCGAGCCTGAAACCCAGACGGCCCGCCCGGGGTATTCTTTTCTAGACAGTCCGAACAGGTGTACACCGAGTGACGGGCATTGACCGCAAGCTGGTCAAGCGATGTCTCGCGGGGGACAGCGATGCTGTTCGCTCGCTAGTGGACGCCTACCAGGGGGTGGTGTACGGGTTGTGCTACCGCGTCGTGCGGCACCGCCAGGACGCCGAAGACATCACGCAGGACGTTCTGCTGCGGGCGCTGCGCAGCCTGGGGCGATGGGACAGCCGGCGCCCGCTGCGGCCGTGGATCCTGGCGATCGCCGCCAACCGCTGCCGAACGCACCTGGCCCAGCATGCGCGCCGCCCGACGCCGCGCGACAAGATGGCCGATGTCGCTGACCCGCGGGGCCCGGAACGCGACCACGAACTGGCGGAGGAGCTGAACTTGGCCCTCGACGCCCTGCGGCCGGAGTATCGCCTGGTGGTGGCGATGTTCCACGAGCAGAACATGCCGTACGACGAGATCAGCCAGGCGATCGGGCACCCGGTGGGGACCGTGAAGGTCTGGCTGCACCGGGCGCGGCGCGAGCTGGCGCGCCGGCTCGGCCGCCGCGCCGCGCTCAGCGAGCTCTGCGGCGGCACCGGCGGGCGCGGTGAGCGGAACGGGTAAATCCCTGCGATGACGATGGAGGCGGCAATGCATTGCGAGGAATTCGAAGCAGCAGTGCAGGCGTGGGCGGACGGCGTCCGCAACGGGCCGGACGCGCGCGCACTCGACGAGCACGCAGCCATGTGCGCCGCCTGCCGCGAGCTCCGGTTCGGGCTCAAGCTGCTGCCGCGCGCGCTCCAGGCCGCGGCGCTGCCGATGCCGTCGCCCGGTTTTTCCGACCGCGTGGTCGCCGCGGCCGTCCAGCAGCAGCAGCACCGCTTGTTCTGGCGGCAAACGCTGCCAGGCCGCCTGGCCGCACTGGCGGCCAGCGTGCTGGTCGCGGCCGCCGCCTGGGCGTGGTCCGCGCACCCGCGGAACGCCGCCCAGCCCCCGACCATCGCCAAGACCCCCGAGGCGCGGCCGTCCCGGACGGATTCGCGCCGCGAGGAACCGCTCTTCCCTGAATGGGGCACGGCGGACCGCGGTGAAGATGAGATCGCGATCGTCCAGGCGGCCGAGCCGCTGGCCACGGCGCTGCGCGACCTGGCCCGAACCATCGGCAGCCCCGTGCGTCCCATCGCCAACGCCACGTCGCAGGCGGTCGAGACGTTCTTCAATGAGCTGCCGGACACCGACCTATCGATGATGCCCGGCATGCGCGAGATGATGCCGGCCCCGATGAAGAAGACCGGCATGGAGCTGCGCCGGTCGTCGTGAGCCTGCGCAGCGGGCGAGCCATTTCGACGCGCCACCGACTGCACGACGCCTCGGTCGTCCGCGGAGTTCATGCGTGTCCTCAGCGTCACGGCCGCGCGATGTTTAACCCGAGCCCCAACGGGGCCGGCGCCTGGCATGACGCATGGGCGCGTGAGGTGTGACGCATGGCCTGTCCGTGCCTGGCGCGGACGCCGCTGGCGCCCGTTCGGCGCGGGTCTCCTGACCCCGCCGCTCGCGCTGACCGCAAGGTCTCCCGGGACACACTGGAGGCCTTCGGTCCAAAGGACGGCGGGGTCGGCAGACCAGTGCCGAACAAGAGATCCTTCGCTCCGCTCGTTCCTCGCTTCACTCAGGATGACAACCTGCCACGCCGAGTGACGAAGTACTACGGATACGTCAGCGGATCAACGCCGCCCGCGCGCTCGAAGCCGCCCCGCCGCAACTGACACGCATCGCACGCGCCGCACGGCCGCCCCTCGCCCGTCGGGTCGTAGCAGCTCCAGGTCAGCCCGTAGTCGACCCCCAGCTCCAGGCCGCGCCGGATGATCTCGTCTTTGCCCATCCGGATGAGCGGGGCGTGGATGGAAAACCGCCCGCGTCCGTCCACCGCCGCCTTCGTCCCCAGGTTGGCGAGCTGCTCGAACGCCTGAAGGTACTCGGGCCGGCAGTCGGGATAGCCGCTATAGTCCAGGCAGTTCGCACCGATGAAGATGTCGAAGGCGCCAAGCACTTCGGCCCAGGCCAGGCCCAGGGAGAGAAAGATCGTATTGCGCGCGGGAACGTAGGTGATCGGGATACCCGTACCGATCTGGTCCGGCGTACGTGCCTTCGGGACCGGGATGGATGCGGTGAGCGCGGATCCGCCGAAAGGACGCAGGTCGAGGCGAACGATCTCGTGCCGCACCGCCCCCAGCGCCTGCGCCACGCGGCGCGCGGCATCGAGCTCGATGCGGTGCCGTTGACCGTAGTCGAACGAAAGCGCATAGCACTCGTACGATCCCGCGCGCGCGATCGCCAGCGCGGTCGCGGAATCGATCCCGCCGCTCACCAGCACCACCGCTCTTTTCGCCATCGCTCGTCGCTCGTTAGAATCAATCTATGCAATCTACCACTCCGACCCGTTCCGAGTCATTCGGCTTGTGCCCGCTTTCCCGTGGCACGGGGACGGCGCAGGCTCTCAAGCCATGACGGCCGCGATCGAAACTTTCGCCAATCAGTATGCGGGCCGGCCGTACGAGATCGAGGTCATCTGCCCAGAGTTCACGTCGGTCTGCCCCAAGACGGGGCAGCCGGACTTCGGCGAGATCCGCATCGTGTACACGCCGGCCGAGCGGTGCATCGAGCTCAAGGCGCTCAAGCTCTACCTGCAAGCGTATCGCAGCCAGGGTATCTTCTACGAGCACGTGGTGAACAAGATCCTCGACGACCTGGTGGCGGCCTGCCGGCCGGTGCGTTGCCGGGTGATTGGCAGCTTCCGGCCGCGCGGCGGCATCACCACCTCGGTGACGGCGACGTATCCATCATGACGCGAGCCTCGGGCAGCCGACCGACTCTGGTATACGCCGACGCGCGGGGCCGGGTGCTCGATGCGCCGGGGCTGGCCGCCGCCTGCCGCAGCGGGCGGCGCACGCTGCCGATCGATTGCACGGAGCTCATTCCGCTGCCGGCGGGCAGCGCGCTGTACCTGCTGCCCGACCGCGCGCCGCTCGGGTTCGACGGCACAACGGGCGAACCGCGTTCGGTCGAGCGTGCGACGGCGGTGGCCGCCTTCCTCCCCCCCGGCTACGCGGCGCTGGCCCTGGCCGCCTACGAACGCCGGCCGCAGGCAGCGCTGCTGCCGCTCTTCAGCTACGCCGCGGTCGCCTGGTACCGCGGCGGCTTTCACGTCGCCGCGCGGCGCATCGAGCGCGACGTGAAGCACGACCCGGACCAGTTCTCGGAGAGCGAGCTCAAGCGGCGGGTGCGAGCGCTGCGCAAGAGCCACCCGGCGAATCGCCTGATCGAGCACCTCGCAGAGAACTGCGCGCTTCACTACGGCTGTGCGAACGCGAAGAACTTGTTCTACGGCCGGTGGGAGTGCCCTGTTCCGCTTGCATCTGCGTGCAACGCCCTGTGCGTCGGCTGTATCTCGGCCCAGCCCGATGCGCCGATCCCCTCGCCGCAGGACCGCCTGACGTTCGTGCCGAGTGTCGCCGAGGTGCTCGAGTTCGCGGTGCCGCATCTGGAGCGGGCGCCGCGCGCGATGCTCAGCTTCGGGCAGGGCTGCGAGGGGGAGCCGCTGCTGCGCGCCGACCTCATGGCCGAAATCATCCAGGCGATCCGCCGCCGCACCGCGCGCGGCACGATCCACCTGAACACGAACGGCAGCCGGCCCGACGCCGTCGCCGCGCTGGCGGCGGCGGGGCTCGACTCGATCCGCGTCAGCCTGAATAGCGCACAGCCGGAGATGTACGCGCGGTACTACCGCCCACGGCACTACGCGTTCGAGCAGGTCGCGGAGTCGATCCGCACGGCGCGCGCCCATGGGCTCTTCACGAGCATCAACTACCTGGCGTTCCCTGGGGTGACGGACAGCCGGGCCGAGCTCGCGG
Organism: Planctomycetia bacterium; assembly: GCA_041487215.1. Lineage (GTDB taxonomy): Bacteria > Planctomycetota > Planctomycetia > JALXBF01 > JBGPMX01 > JBGPMX01. The sequence continues at coordinate 4,547 of JBGPMX010000167.1, forward strand.
CGCTCTCCGCGCTGATGCGTGACACGGGGTTGGACATGATCCAGTGGCGTAATCTGAACATCGACCCGGACCAGTACGTCGAGACCGTGGGACTTACGGCGGACGAGCCGGCTCTGGGGATGCGCGTGCTTTTCCGGGTGCTGGGCGAGCGGTTTCCCGAGGTGCGGCACGGTACGGTCAACCCGCCGCGCGAGAGCTGGGGCAGGCGCGCGCCAGGGAACGACGTCCCCCAAGGAACGCATCGCAAGACGGACCGACGCAGTCAAGCGTCGTCCACGGCACCGCCGCGATCGAAGACCCCGAGCGGCTAAAGGATTCGAGCGTGATCCATGGCTGCAGCATCGGCCCATCCGAAGCGCATCAACAGTCAGCTGATGGTGCTCGCCTGGCTGGCGATGGCAGCCGCCGCAGCCGCAGCGGCGGTGACGCTCTTTTTTCCCGACCTCCTCTATGTCGGGCGGCCCAAGCCCAGTTCGTACTGGATCCGGCATTTGCGTTCGTCGCAGCCCCTGAAGCGGCAGCGCGCCATCGAAGCGCTCACGGAGCGGGGTGCGGCGGTCGTGCCCGACCTCGTGCAGTTGCTCGACGAGGATCCGCCGTTCGTGCGCGGCAGCGCCGTACAAGCGCTCGGAAGAATCGGTGTGGACACGGCCAGCGCCGTTCAGGCCGTGGGGCGAACTCTGCACGACCGCATGCCGTACGTGAGGCTCGAGGCCGCCTACGCCCTCAAGCGACTCGGGGCCGCGAGCGCCCCGGCTCTTCCCGACCTGATCCAAGCGCTCACCGACACCGACCCGAGTCCCTCGATCCGTCTATTAGCCGCGGACGCCCTCGAGCAAATCGGCGCGCCCGCCGTCCCGAGTCTGATCGGAGCGATCCGAAGCGGCGACGATGATCTGGCCATGCCTGCCGCGCAAATCATGGCCAGGATCGGACGCGGCGCAACCGATCAGCTCGAGACGATCGAACCACTCATCCACCAGGAGCCCGAGACGGTCCGCACCAGCGTGTTCGAAACGTTGAGCAAGATCGGTGGGCCGGCGGTCGGCGGGCTCATCCGCGCACTCGCCGATGAAGATCCGAGCATCCGGGTGCATGCCGCACGAGCCCTGCTGGATATCGGTCCCGGCGCCCGGGCAGCGATCCCCGCCTTGGTTGAGCGACTCAAGGATCCAACCGACGACACGCGAGCGCAAGTAGCGTACGCCCTCGCGCACGTCGGCGTCGACGACGGCGCAATCGCGGCGCTGGTTGAGATGGCAGAGAATTCTCAGAGTGATCTTGCTGCGCACGCAGCCACCTACGCTCTGATGCGTACCGGACCGCAGGGTGGACAGGCGCTCATCACGCTTCTCGGATCCACGAACTACGAAGCCCGCCTGCAGGCGGCCGCCTTGCTCGGAGACGTCCGCGCGCAGGCCAGGGATGCTGTGCCAGACCTTAGGAAGATCGCGCAAGATGAAGACGACCCGATCCGCCTCTGGGCAGCGATCTCGCTGCTCCGGTTAGGCGAAGATCCTTCAGAGCTTATCCCGATCTTCGTGGCAGGCCTCAGCCACGCGGAGGCTCGCGGGCGATCGGGTGCGATCGATGCACTCAAAACAATCGGGACCGCTGCACGCGACGCCGCTCCCGCACTCAAAGAGCTGATCGAGAGGGAATCGAATCCGTCGATTCGCGGTGAAGCCTATCGAGTGCTTGAGAAGATCGACCCCGACATCGCACGGGAGGTTCGACCATCAAACGAGACCGGGCCGGTCGGTAACGGGCCGCCCGTCATGCCAAGGAGCACGCAAGAGACAGCGAACGCTGGCGGAGAAAAAGAGTAATCAGGTCGCAGCGCACAACGAGACAATAGATCGGCCGCGAAAGGCGAGAGCGAGCGGCGGGGTTTACCCCCGGCGGGACAAGCGCGGCAGCTCGCTCCATCATTCCTGGTTCCGTCGACCTGTGCAGAAAAGTGGCGTGCCATGGTCCAGACAGTCGGTTTCTGCCGGGGCTGCAATGAGAAGTTCGCGGTGGCGGCGGCCGACGCAACCTGCCCGCACTGCGGCGCGACGCTCATACCGCTCGACTCCGCCCCCACCCAGGACTACAGCGACCTGGCGGCGCGCGGCACGCACGTCGACGAGATCGATCCCGACCACGGCGATGACGAAGAGCTGGTCGGCCGGCGCATCGCCCACTACGCGCTCGAAGCGTTCCTGGGCAAGGGGGGCATGGCGCGCGTCTACCGCGCCCGGCACCTCACGCTGGAACGCACCTGCGCCGTCAAGATCCTCAACCCGCGCATGGTCGCGCGGCGGCCCGAGTACGTCGACATGTTCTTCGCCGAGGCGCGCGCCGCCGCGGCACTCGTCCACCCCAACATCGTCACCATCCACACCATCGGCGAGGCCGAACAGCTCTACTACATCGAGATGGAGCACGTGGTCGGCCGCTCGCTGCAGCGGCTGATCGAGCTCGAGGGACCGCTCAGCCCCACCCGCGCCACCGAACTCCTGGTGCAGGCCTGCGCGGCGCTCGCCGAGGCCCACCGAGCCAACATCCAGCACCGCGACGTCAAGCCGGCGAACATCCTCGTCACCGACCGCGGCGTCGCCAAGCTCGCCGATTTCGGCCTGGCCAAGCGGATCGTCTCGCGCAACCCCAGGTTCGTGGAACGCGGCCTGGTCGGCACGCCCTACTTCATGGCGCCCGAACTGTTCGACGGCCAGAGCGGGGACAAGCGGAGCGACGTGTACGCAATGGGCGTCACGTACTTCTATGTGCTCACGGGCCGGCTGCCGTTCCTGCACACGTCGGTGACCGAGCTGGCCCGCCTGCACGCGACGCAGCCGCTGCCCGACCTGCTCGAGCTCTGCCCGTCCGCTCCGCACGGCGTCCGCGCCATCATCGCGCGCTGCCTGGCCAAGGACCGCCGCGAACGCTACCAGGATGCCGCTGAACTCTACCAGGAGGTGCGCGCGGCATACGGCGGCCTGCGCGCCATCGAGACGCTCATCGACGAGGCGTTCCAGCAAAGCGGCATCCGCTGGCACCGATCGGGCGAACGCTTTGTGGCATACGTTCCGCTGCCCAGCGGACGCGCCCAGAACGTGTTCATTGAGGACGTACGTGGCGCGCGCGCCAGCGAACAGATGGTCAAGATTTACAGCGTGTGCGCGCCAGCCGATGCAGGCTACTACGAGCGGGCGCTCAAGCTGAACGCCCGTGTGCCCTACGGCGCCATTGCGCTCGACCGGGTCGACGGCCGTGCCCACTTCGTGATGGTCAACACCTACCCACGTGCGACGTGCGACCCCGAGGAGATCCGCCGCAGCGTGCTGGCAATCGCCGAACACGCGGACAAGGTCGAAGAGCGCCTGACTGGGGAAGACAGCAACTGATTCTTCCGGCATTGCCAAAACCCGTTATCTGCGGCAGACTACGGTTGGAACATCCCTTCGCGCGTCATTCTGTGGAGGGTTTGGGCGAACGAACGCATGACGCACGGCACGACCGAGCGGCGCGGCTGGACTTCGTTCCACGGCGGGCACTCCGCGTTCGTGGACGGCCGTGGCACTGTGGCCGAGATCGCGCAGGCGGCGGCCGAACGCGGCTTCGTCGCCTTCGGGTTCACCGAGCACTTTACCGCTCCTCCGCACGACGCGTTCACGCCGGACGGCCAAATCGCGGACCGCTACCAGCAATGCGATTGGATCGCGCAGTACGTCGAGCAGGTCCGCACGGAGCAGCGCCGCTGGGCCGGAACGGTGCGAGTGCTGCTCGGAACCGAGATCGAGTACGTGCGCGGGGCCGACGCCTGGACGCGCGAGCGGCTGGCCGCCTGGCCGTTCGACTACGTGGTCGGTTCCGTGCACTTCCTGCGCTTCGACGGCCAGGACGTGGCTATCGACTGGGACCGCGCGCGCGCGGCCGAAGCGCTGCGCCGCGCCGGCTCGCCGGAACAGCTCTATCTCGACTACTACGACCACCTGCTCGAACTGCTCGACTGGCGTCTCGCGAACATCCTGGGACATCTCGACCTGATCAAGATCCATCTCGAGCCGTCCGAGCGCGCCGACACGGCGCGCGTGCGCGCGAGGGTGCGGGCGGTGCTCGAGACGATGCGGGACCGCAGCGTGGCGCTCGATGTGAACGCGCGCGGCCTCATCAAGCCGTGCCGGGCGATCTACCCCGCCGATTGGATCCTGGGCGAGGCGCGGCGGCTCGGCGTGGTGGCTACGCTCGGCGACGATTCGCACGGCCCCGACGACGTGGGCGCCCG
>JBGPMX010000168.1:0-8816 GCA_041487215.1 Planctomycetia bacterium
CGAATTGAGCCCCCGCGGGATCCGAATGCACGGCGCGCCCCGCCGCCCCTCCCCCTCCCCCCCCCCCACGCGGGGGCCGACTCTTCGGCGTCGCCCGCCGCGTGGGGAGAGGGGTGATGTGGTGCGGGGAGTCGCGGTATAGGGCGGAATCGATCGGTGCGAGGGGAGCCGCGGCTGCAGGGGTGCGCCCGATGAGGCGGCCGAATGGCGCGCGGAGCCGGGGTTGTCTGGGGGGGGCGCGGCGCGGCGGAGCGAGCTATGCCACACGGCGCAAGCGCGGCGGCTCGCACAGCACGGCTTCGCCACACGTCTCATCGGATGCGGGCAACCGCGACGCGGGGCGCCGGGCGCGCGGCAGAAAGCACGTTGCGGCTACCGGCTCGTCGGACCAAGCCGCGGGAGCGGAGGCGACGCAGAGCTCGCGACGCACAGCATCCTCCGCGAAGAGCTCGGATGCGGCCCGGCCCCGGCCTGACCGAACGCTGATGAGCACCAGCAGGCGCCGCCGCAACTGGCGGAACGGCCGTGCCACCATGCGGTGCAGGCATATCCACCACGGCATGCGCTCGCGCACGCTCGTGCGGTCCAGCCCGCACTGGTCGGGCCTGCTCTTGGCCCAGTGCTTCGCCAGGTGGTACTCGTCGCACTGCGCCAGGATTCCCAGGAGAACCCGGCCCGGCCCGGAGCTCGGCAAGACCGCGCTGATCTGGAAATCGATCAGGAACGGATCTCCGTTGTCGCCCACGATAATGTTTTCGCGCTTGTGCAGATCGACGTAGGCCATCTGGCGGCGGTGTATGACGGCGAGCAACCTGGAGAGTGTCGGGAAAAAGTCGTTCCGCACCCGCTCGCCGCGCTGGAGCGGGTGGCCGGGGATGAAGCTGCGTGCGATCGCGTGCGAGGCGGCAACGCCGCCGACATGCACCGGGCCGCACGGCCGGGGGACGTTCGGCAGGTCCGCCAAGCGTTGCAGTATCTCGAGCTCGTGCCGCGCCAGCAGCTTGCCGAGCCAGCCCATCGGCAGTCCGAACAGCGACTGCTGCCGCTGGAACTTGCAGACGATGCGCTCGGTGCCGGGGCCCTCGTACATTGACGTCGCGGCCCACGAGTCGTGCTTGAGGTCTTCGATCTTTCGGTACTGCTTGCCCGCGATCTCGATTCGCGCGGGAGCCGAGTGTGGCCCGAGGGCGCGCAACCACTTGGGGCGTGGCCGCGTGTCACTGCTGAAGTGGTCCGAAGCCACTGCCCAATCCGGCGAAATATCCGGGTCTGGGACGCCGTGAGACATGTGCGCTTGTATCGGCCGCGAGGGCGAGGCCGCTTGAATGCATTGTGCAGGATGGGCGCCCGGAGGGGCGGGTCGGCTGGGGCTGAGCGATGGGTTGGAGTGCTGAGAGACATGTCCTGACGGTCAACTCGCGCGCGCCCGATTGGGGTCGGCGCGGCGTGATGTGTCTCGTGGAACTGGGCCCCTGAGATATGAGGCGGCGCAGAGAGAGGCAAGCTAAAGCGTGAACTCCAATGCGTCAGAGGCTGAGCCCGTCGAGCTCGTCCATCAAGTTGTCGAGCTCGTCGTTCGGGCCTTTTAGCTTGCCGGCCTGGCGCTTGGGGATGCCGACGGCGAGGCCGACCGCGTCGCGGCCGTCCCTTACGAGCTCGGTGTCGCGCTCCTGTGCGGCGAGCTCGAAGGCGTTCGGGCCGCCGAACAGTTTCGAGAGGTCGATCTTGAGGGCCCCTGGACCGTCGCCGGGCGCGCCGGCGATCTCCGGGGTCTTATGCATCGGGAAGATGATCGCGTGCTCGGGGCAGACCCGGCTGCATGCCGGGCACCCCTTCTTGCAGTTGTCCGGCTGCTCGACCAGGATCCGCTCGGCCCCGTCTGTGCCGTACACGCCGAACAGGCAAAAGTCGATGCACTCCATGCAGTTCGTGCAGCGGCTGAAGTCGATCACGGGATGCCAGCGGCGCGGTGTCGGGTCGAGGAACTTTTTCGGTTCGTTGTAGCGCGCCAGCTGGTCGGGCGACGGCGAGCCGTGGAGCCAGCGGGCGAGATCGCTGGGATCGGCGGCCGCGTGGATCGTCGGATCGGCGAGCCGCCCGGCCGATGGATCGGAACCGGCAGCGTCCGGGCGGGGCCGCGCCGCGGCATCCGTTGGGCTGGGTACGGCAAGCCCGATCGAGACCGTCTGCACGCGGACCTCGGCGGCGATGCGGCGAATCTCGTCAGGTACGATCCGGCGCTGTCGAAGTCGCGCAGGTCGAGGCAGTAGATGCGGCGATCGGGCACGTTGCCCGCCCCGACCGCCGGCCGCTTGTCGCCGGCCGCTTCGTCCGCGCCGTTGTCGTCCTCCGCCTCCTCTTCTTCGTCGTCGTCGTTGCTCGGCTTTTTCAGGAGCACGGTCCCCACGTGCCCCTGGACGCCCCAGCGATCGAGCACCCAGTGGGCCGCGCGCGGGTAGATCCACGACAGCACGACCATGTCCGTTCGCACCGAACGCAGAAATAGCATCCCGGTATGGTCGTCGGTCAGGTCGTAGAGGTGGGGCACGATCGAGAGTTCGACGCCGGATTCCACGAGCAGCGCAGCGGCCAGCTCCTCCTCGATGTTCCGCTTGGCCGGGTTCTGGCTCTGACCCTGCGAGAGAACGACCGTGATGCGCGATCGAGCCATGGTGCGACCTCAAGCGTTGAATGGTTGAATGGCTGAATGGTGGCAGCACGCGATCGGACCCAGCCATTCGGCAACTCGTCCGTACCAGCGACCCACCAGCATACCAGGCGATCGTGCGCGATGCATCCGGTCCGAGGCCGTTAGTCGTTCAGCTGCCCTTTGAGCGTACGCTGGGTGGCTTCCCAGCCGGCCGCCAGGAACGCGACGTACGCGTCGGGGGAGAGCAGGGGGGTGGGGTCGCCGGCCATGTCGAAGAGCCAGCCGGCCGCATAGTTGTCCAGGTTGATTCCGGACGGGTCCGCGAGCAGGGCCTCGTTGAACGCGCGGACGACACCGGCGATCGGGGCATAGAGCGACGATTCCGCCTTGCTGCTCTCGATCGAGCCGATCTCCTGGCGATCTCGCACGGTGCTCCCGGCGTCCAGGCTCCACTCGAGGAAGTACACGTCTTGCAGCAGGCGCACGGCGTACGCGGTGAACCCGAAGCGAATCCGCTCCGCCTCGGGCTTTGCCCACATGTGGTTGCGCGCGTAGCGCCGGTCGCACGGGATGGCGGCCGAAAACTTGCCCATCATGAACACGAGGTCGGGCATTGCAGCGTCGAGGGTCCAGAGTCGAGAGTCCAGAGCCAGAAGAAAGTCGAGAGTCCAGAAGCCAGCGGCTCTACCCGTCCTGGCTCTCCACTCTCGACCCTGGACGCTGGACCCTTTTACGTGTAGCGCGCGCCGCGGTGCGGGGCCTCGAAGAACTCGGGCAAGAGCCCGTCGGCGCGGAGCAGCCCGTCACGGGTGAGGTGGACGCGGTTGCCGGAGACGGTGAGCATCTGCTCGTCCTGCCACTTACGCCAGGCGGGGGCGAACTCCTCGAGGATGTCGCTGCCGAACTTGGTGCGGAAGTACGCCGCATCGATCTCGCCCAGCTTGAGCTGCAGGATGAGCTCGCGGATCAGGCGTTGCCGCGGCGTCGGGGTCAACGCGCGGCCGAGCGGGAGCTCGCCCCGTTCGAGCCGCTCTATGTAGTCCGCCCAGGCGTCCACATTCTGGTAGTGCACGCCGCTCACGTGCGAGAACGAGGCGACGCCGGTGCCGATCATGTCCGACCCGTGCCACAGGCTATCGCGGTAGCGGAACTTGCCGTGTTCGCTGTCGCGCACCATGGTGTACGCGCTCGAAACGCGGTAGCCGACCGCCTCGAGCTCGGAGAACGCATAGCCGACCCACGCGCGCTTCGTGGCCCAGTCCGCAACCGGGGTCGGCGTGCCGTCGTGGCGGATCGCCTCGGAATAGACCGTGTTGAACGGCAGCTCCATCTGGTAAATGGTCACGCTGTCCGGCTGGAGCTCGATCGTCTTCCGCACGCAGTCGCGCCAGTTGTCCCACGTCTCGCCAACCATGCCGGCGATCAGGTCGATGTTGACTTGCGGGAACCCGGCGGCCCGGATCCAGTCATAGGCACGGAACACCTCGGCGGACAGGTGGGCCCGGCCGTTGCTCTCGAGGATCTCGTCGTTGAAGTTCTCGACCCCCAGGCTGAGGCGGGTGACACCGAGCTGACGCAGGGCATCGACCTTGGGCTTGGAGAGCGTGCCCGGCTCGCATTCGAAGGTAACCTCCTGCGCGTTTCGCCAGGGCATGGCGGCGTCGAGACGCTGCACGAGCGACTCGAGTTGCCGCACGCTGAGGAAGCTCGGTGTTCCGCCGCCGAAGTAGACGAAATCGAGCACCCGGCCGGCCGCGATCGGCAGACCGCTGTAGATCTCGGCCTCGCGAGCCAGCACTCCCAGGTAGGTCTCGACGTCGCGCGCCGCCTTGTCGGTGTAGACGCGGAAGTAGCAAAACTTGCAGCGCTTGCGGCAGAACGGGATGTGCAGGTAGAGGCCGAGCGGCGTGCCGGGCCGCGGCGGGCGCTCGAGCACCGCGCGCGCTTCGGCGAGGTGCTCGGGCCGCCAGAATGAGAAGGGCGGGTAGTTCGCGATGAAGTAGCTGCCGACCTCGGTTTTTTCTGCGACGAGCGACATGATCAGCGCTTTTCTCCGAAACAGAACAGCTTGCCGTCTTCGTTGCCGATGACCAGCCGGCCGGCGGCCACGGCGGGCGATGCGCTGACCGGCGCGCCGGTGGCGAATCGCCACAGCTCCTCGCCGGTCGCGAGCGCGAGCCCGTATACGTTGCCGTCGTGCGAGCCGACATAGACCCGGTCCGCGACGACGACCGGCGACGAGTCCACGCGCCCTTTGGTCGGGAACGCCCACTGCTCGATGCCGGTGGCCGCGTCGAGCGCGTGCACGATCTTGTCGCGACTGCCCAGGATCACCCGTTGGTTCGCGAGTGCCGGGGACGAATAGAACGGGAACGGGCGGTCGGCGTTCTCGTAGCGCCAGGCGATCTCCCGCTTCTTCCACTGTATCCCGAGAACCTGGTTTCCGAAATGCCCCACGTAGAGCCAGTCGCCGCGCACGGCGGGCGAGGCGCCGGTCTGCGACTCCATGTCGATCGCTGCGATCTCCTTGCCATCCGTGATGTCCAGGACGCGCAGCTGGCCGTCGCAGCCGGAGATGAACGTCTTGCCCTCGGCGACGGCGGGGGTGCAGTGCACGTAGCCTTGAGTCTTGAACCGCCAGAGAAGCTTTCCGTCGTCGCGGCTCAGGCAGTACAGGCTCTCGTCGTATGAGCCAAAGAGGACGCGGTCGCCCGCGACGCTGGCTGACGAGACGATCTCGCTGTCGGTCTGGTACGTCCAACGCTCGGTTCCGGTGTCCGCATCGACGGCGTGAAACACGCCGCTGTCATCCCCAAAATAAACCGTGCCGGCGGCGACGGTCGGCGACGACTTCACGCCGGCGTTCGCCGGGGTGAACTTCCAGGCCGGCTTGCCGCTGTCGAGCGCGAGGGCGTGCAGGGCTCCGCCCGACGAGCCGACGTACACGCGGTTGCCGACGATGGCGGCCGAGGACTCGATCGCCTCGTTCGGTCCCCCGGCGTCGTAGGTCCAGAGCACGGTCAGCTTGGCGGGGAGCGTCCCCTCGGCGACCCCGGTCAGCTGCGGATTGCCCCGGAACATCGGCCAATCGGCGGGATTCGTGAGATCCGCGGCGCCGGGTTGGGCCGGGGCGACTGCGGGGGCTTCGACGAGTGCCGCCGAGGCGACGGGCTCGGCGCTCGTTGCGGCGGGCGTCGCGGGGGCGGCGATGGGCCGCTTGCATCCGGCCAGTGCGGTGAGGAACACGCAGGAGAATGATAGCGCAACGGGCCACGCAACGGGTCGCGCTCCGGGACAGAGCCCACCCCTCACCCCCGACCCCTCTCCCCGCAAGCGGGGCGAGGGGAGCGAGGAAGATCGTGTACCGGCGAGTTCCTTCCCTGAGCTACGATGGTTCTCGACGTTTAAAGAGCGCATTCGTAGAGCTCCACGAAGTCCGCGTACTCGATCGGACGCGGATTGAACAGCGCCGTCCACTGCTGGGCGGCCTCTTCCGCCAGGACCGGGATGATCGACCGGCTCACGCCGTGCTCGCTTAGCGCGCGGGGCAGCCCGGCCACGCTCACGAGCTCGTCGAGCCGCGCGGCGAGCGCTTCCGCGGCATCCTCGCCGCGGTTGGCCGTGAGCCCGGCGGCCGCCAGCAGCTCGGCGTACAGGGCGGCGACCGCGCCGCCGTTCAGCCGCACGACATGGGGAAGCATCACGGCGATCGCCGCGCCGTGCGGGATGCCGAAGTGGGCGGTCAGCGGGTTGGCGCAGGCGTGCGTGCCGCCGAGCATCGAGTTCTCGATGGCGATGCCGGCCAGGTGCGCGCCGAGCAGCATGGCGCCGCGCGCGGCGATGTCGTCCGGCCGCTCAAGCACGCTCTCGAAATTGGCCTCGAGCAGCCGCCAGGCTTCGCGGGCGAAGACCTGGGCCAGTGGGTTGCGCCGCGTGGTCACGTAGCTCTCCAGCGCGTGGGCAATCGCGTCGATGCCGCTGGCCACCGTGACGTGCCGCGGCATGGAGAGCGTGAGCTCGGGGTCCAGGATGGCCACGCGGCATGCCGCCTTCTTGTCTCCGCACGCCATCTTCTGGTGCGTCTGGTCGTCGGCGATCAGCGCGTACGACTGCGCCTCGCTGCCGGTCCCGGCGGTGGTGGGAACGGCGATCATGGGCAGCATCGGCCGCGTTGCCTTGCCCATGCCCCGGTAGTCCTGCATGCGGCCGCCGTTGGTGACGAGAAAGTTGCACCCCTTGGCGCAGTCCATCGCGCTGCCACCGCCGACGCCGACGAGCAGGTCGATGCGCTTCTTGCGCGCGAGCTCGGCGCACGCCATGACGTGGCGCGTGGTCGGGTTCTCGTCCACCGCGTCGAACACGATGGCGTCCAGCTTCAAAGCGGCCAGGGCGCGCAGCGCATGGCCGACGTGGCCGGCGGCGACCAGGCCGGGGTCCGAAACCACCAGCACGCGGCGGCCGCCCAGCTCCGCCGCCAGTTCGCCCAGCCGCTCGATCGATCCGGCGCCGAAGACCACGCGGGTCGTCGGCTGGTAATCGAACGGGCGGCTGGTCACGCCGGAAGCCAGGTTGCTGGGTTGGCCATCGATGGCAGGATTGCTCACGCGGTTCTCCTCGTGTTCCGCCTCCAAGGCGTCGTCGAAACAGGAACCTAGTAGTCCGTCCCTCTTCGAATGACAGCTGGTAGGTTGTCATCCTGAGCGGAGCGAGGCACGAGCGCAGCGAAGGATCTCGGTGGCGACGCAGAGAGATCGCACGCACATCATCACGGCCGACTCGTTACACTCGCCGTCCCTCACACCCGCCTAACGAAGCCTGACAGGTTCGACTCGCTCGCGGCCCAATTCCCTCGCTGGGAGGTCGAGCTACCGTTCCGGTCGAAGGTAATACGAATTACCGGACGCGGCCACTCCTCACCAGCCGGCTCTGGCTCTTACTGCTGCTGGATGGCGTACACGTGCGTCTTCGTGGCGAGGTATAGCACGCCGTCCACCGCGACCGCTGTGGTCGGCACGTTGGTCCCCATGTTGACCTCCTGCCCTTCCTTGCCCGGCGGGAAGATCTGCTTCTCTTCGGCGGAGACCTCGAAGATCGCGACGTCGCCGTCCTCGTCTCCGATGTAGACCTTGTTGTCCACGATGGACGGCGAGCCCCAGACGGCGGCCAGCAGGTCATGCTTCCAGTGCGGCTTGCCGGTCTTCACATCCACGCAGTGCAGGTAGCCGGCCAGCTCGGTGGCGAACAGCAGGTCGCCCTCGACGGCGACGGTCGAGATGGTGCGGCCGAAGTCCCTCTGCTTCTGATCGTAGCCGTAGTGCCAGACCTTTGCCGAGTTCGGATTCTTCTCGTACGTCTCGCGCCGCTTGCGGGTCGTGGGGTCCATGCGCGGCACCTTGATGCGCTTGACGGGGTCCCAGTCACCGAGTTCTGCGCTGACGTCGCCCTTTTTGGTCGCGTCGATGCACCAGAGGTGCCCGATTCCTTCGCCATGCTCGGGGTCCTGGCCGACGCCGACGTACACCCGGTCGTCCCGGAAGACCGCGGTGGAGATGATCTCGTTGGCTGTGCCGCGGCCGCCGAGCACGTACCTGGCACCGGCCGGGTTGCAGTCGAACTTCCAGATAATCTTGCCCTTGCCGGCGTGGTCCGGGTCGCCGAGCGGCTCCATGGCATAGAGCCAACCGTCGCCGCCCGGGAAGTAGATCTGCCCCTTGCCGTGCACCTCGCCGTAGGTCGGGCTGGACCACTGCCCGTGGAAGATGCGGTCGCCCGGCGAGTCATCGGTCCAGACCATTTTGCCGGTGTTCTTGTGGACCGCGATGAAGCTGGGCGCTTTCGGGGACGGGATGACCAGGTGCCCCTCGTCCACGCCGTTCGACGTCAGGATGTAGACGAGGTCGCCGATGATGAGCGGTGAGCTGGTGGCGAGGTTGTGCGGGAAGACGCCGAGAGCCTCCATCATGTCGAGCCGCCAGATGATGTCGGCGTCGGTCTTGCTGTGATACTTCTCGTCGCTGACGCCGTCGTTCTTACCGTCGTAGAAGCCCTCGGTGTCCGCGCACACGAGCTCGCAGCGGTTCGAAACGTAATAGACCCGCTTACCTTCGACGGCGCACGTCGAGCAGATGCCCTCTTCGGGCCAATCATTGACCCGGCCGGCGGCGAG
>JBGPMX010000169.1:0-8797 GCA_041487215.1 Planctomycetia bacterium
CACGATCGCGCAGGAGGAGATCTTCGGCCCGGTGCTCGCCGTGCTGCGTGCGCGCGACATCGACGAAGCCATCCGGATCGCGAACGACACGCCGTACGCCCTGACCGGCGGCCTGTACTCGCGCAGCCCCGCGCACATCGCGCGCGTGCGCCGCGAGTTCCGCGTGGGCAACCTGTACATCAACCGCTCGATCACCGGCGCGCTGGTCGAACGGCAGCCGTTCGGCGGCTTCGCGCTCTCCGGCGTCGGGTCGAAGGCGGGGGGACCCGATTATCTCCTGCAGTTCCTGCTCCCCCGCGTGATCACGGAGAACACCATGCGGCACGGCTTCGCGCCGATCGAGGCGGACCAGACAGCGGAAACGGCGGCACACGGCATCTGACGCCGGCCGCGATGCCGTCGCAGAAGACCCCCGGGTGGCACGCCCCTGAGTCTTCGAAGGGCGTGGTTTGTCTTCGTCCCCACGCTCCGCGTGGGAACGATGGAACCGGACGCTCCCCGTCCGCCGCATTCGTCTGGATGCCTGGCTAACGACGGTCGCCGCTCCGCGGCTGATTCTCAGCGTTCTCGGCGGCTCGCTGCATCGCTAGGCCCACGTGCTGTCGCCTTCACGGCGGACGCGGTATGCTGCTGCATCGGCTCGTCGGTCGGCCGCCACTCCACAACGGCGAGACTCATCCATGCGCAACCATCGTGTCACTCGCGCGCTCGTTCTGCTGATCCCGGCCGCTGTATTGTTTGCGCTGCCGGCCGCTGCCGCGCCGTTCGAGCCCGAGACGACAGATTCCTGGAAAGGGTCCGGCAGGCACGGTGCGGTGGCCGCGGGGGGCCAAGAGGCGGTGGATGCCGGCATGGAGCTGCTGCGCAACGGCGGAAACGCGGCCGACGCGGCGGTTGCCACCATCCTGGCACTGAGCGTCACGGACGCCGCCTCGTTCTGCTTCGGCGGCGAGGTGCCGATCTTGATCTGGGACGCGGAGCGGCACGTCGTGGAGGTGCTCTCCGGCCAGGGGGCGGCCCCGCGCCTGGCCACTCGCGCGCACTTCGATGCCAAGGGGGGGATCCCCGGCCAGGGGGTCGAGCCGGCGGCCGTCCCGGCGGCGCTCGACGCCTGCGTCATGGCGCTCGATCGCTACGGCACGCGCACGTTCCGCGAAGCCGCCGCGCCCGCGCTCCGCATCCTGGACCGGCACGCCAAGGACTGGCACGCCGATCTCGCCGCCACCCTGCGGCGGCTGGTTGCCGCCGAGCAGCAAGCGGCGGGCGACCGCCGCCGCGGGCTCCGGCTGGTCTCGGACTATTTCTATCGTGGGCCGCTCGCTCGGGAACTGGACGCCTGGTGCCGCGAGAACGGGGGCCTCTTGCGCTACGCGGATCTCGCCACCCACACGACCCGTATCGAGGAGCCGGCCTGCGCCGAATACCGCGGGTTCCGCGTTTGCAAGTGCGGCCCATGGACGCAGGGACCCTACCTGCTCGAGACGCTCGAACTTCTCGAAGGCTACGATCTCGGCGCGATGGGGCAGAACCGGCCCGACACCGTGCACGCCGCGGTCGAGGCGATGAAGCTAGCGCTTGCCGACCGGGACACGTACTACGCCGACCCGAACTTCGTGGACGTGCCTCTGGACCGGCTGCTCGCGCGCGACTACGCGGCGCTGCGGCGATCGCTCATTGACCTGCGCCACGCGTCGCTCGTGCAGCGACCGGGTGACCCGCGGTCCGGCAAACCGCTGCTCGACAGCGACGCCACGCGCGCGGGTCTCGGCGGCCCGGCACACGACACCACCACCTGTCTCGTGGCCGACGACCGGGGCAACGTCGTTGCCGCGACCCCGAGCGGCTGGAGCGGCGTGCTCGCCGGGCACACGGGCGTGTGGCTGGGCACGCGGCTGCAGAGTTTCAACACGTGGCAGGGGCACCCGAACGTGATCGAGCCGGGCAAGCGGCCGCGGATCACGCTCACGCCGACCCTGGTGCTGAAGGGCGGCAGGCCGTTCATGGCGGTCAGCGTGGCCGGCGGGGACGGCCAGGACCAGGCGACGCTCCAGATGCTGCTCGACGGGATCGACTTCGGCATGAGTGCCGCCGCATCGGTGACCGCGCCGCGGTTCGGCACCAACCACCATGTCGGATCGTTCCGGCAGACGCCGCCGCTGCTCGGCAGCCTGATCGTATCGCCCGGTTTCGACGACACAACGATCGCCGAACTGAAAGAGCGCGGGCATCGCGTGACGGTCAGTGCCTCGGCGCTCTGGGCTCCCTGCGTGCTGACAATCGACCCGGAGTCGGGCCGTATCGATGCGGCAGGCGATCCGCAAGCACGGCGGCACGCGGCGGCGTTCTGAGTGGGGCGGGTGACCGACGCGCAGGATGTTAGCCCGACGCGCCAGCGAGGAGGATACTAGACGCGCCAGCGCGGGAATCAACCCGCAAGCGCCTGGTTCCTGGCTCGCGCTTTTTGACGTTGCGCTATTTCCGATTTCGCCCCGAAGGGGCAGCAACAAGACAGCCCAGGGCAACGCCCTGGGTAGACGATCGAAACGACCAGCCAGAGCCCTGTAAGGGCGAAACAAGCTTCAGGGTGCGAGAGTATTGTGCCCTTTGGTGCGGTGCGAGGGGTCGGAGTGCAGCGCGATTCAGGCGGCCGACGAGAGCGGCCGAGCGGCCTCGTCGGGGCGCGCGTGCCGGTGTGCCTCGAGCGTCGCCCGGTGCCGCACGGCAGCGGCCCATTGGGCCAGCAGGCGCTTTTCGCGCCACCCGAATAGCCAGATGCACGCGAGACACAACTTGCCGCACACCTCGACGGTCAGAGCGATCGCCAGCACGGCCAGGCGCAGCTCGGGATGCCACAGCGCCGGCATGATGCGGACTAGCCCGGTCGGAATGAGCAGGCACGAGAGCCAGATGCACGCCAGGCCGAGCACGACCGGGCAAAGGAAAATGGCCAGCGCCGTCACGGCCAGACGCGCCGTGTCTCGGGACGGCTGCCCGGCGACCAGATCGGCCCGTCCCTGCTTAAGAACGGGGGACGCGAGCAGTCTGGTTAGTTTGTTGGCTAGCATGGTCTCGCTTCCTGCGACGAAATAGCCCCTTGAACCTGACCCGAAGCGTGAGCGAGGTGGAGGGCCCGTTCCGCTCGCGTCACCCCACGTCGATCGCGTTCACGACTGTCTCACCGGCGAGCGCTTCGAGCGCCCCGTGCTGGGCCAGTTGCTTGGCGTAGTAGGTCGAGGCGCGCCCGCGGAGGACGACCGTACCGGACCCGTCGAATTCGACGTGCAGGTCTCGAATCCTGCCGTGCGTCCGGCTGTGGATGCGGTGGGTGACGTGGCTCAGCACATCACGAGACGAGTCGGTGGTCTGCATGGCTCTGCCGGTCCAAGGGCGGGAAACCGGGCAATCGGGCACGGCGGCGAGGGTTGTGGGAATTTCTGGCGGCAGTAACTATTTAGGACACGAACCGGGTTGCGTCAAACCCGCCGAGCGAGTTGCGGAGCCCGCAGAAATGTGAAAGATTGTCCCCTGGTCCCGTTTCCCCTCACCGAGTGACACCCATGCGACAACACATGGTTCTTGCGGCGCTCCTATTCTCCGCAAACGCGCTCCAGGCGGCCCCGAAAGAGCTCAAGTTTCGGGCGGTCGAGATCGACCCGCACGTCGGCAATGTCTGCTACGCGCTGACCCTGGCGGACGTGAACGGTGACGGCCGGCTGGACATCGTCGCGGTGACCGAGAACGCCGTGGTCTGGTACGAGAACCCAACGTGGCGGAAACGGATCATCGTCGAGAACCAGACGGAACGAGATAACGTCTGCATCGCCGCGCACGATATCAACGGCGACGCCAAGGTGGACTTCGCACTCGGCGCCTCCTGGCAACCCACGAACACACAGAGCGGCGGAACCCTCGAGTGGCTGGAACGCGGCCGGTCGCTCGACGAGCCGTGGCTCGTCCACCCCATTGCGTCCGAACCGACGCTGCACCGCATCCGCTGGGGGGACGTGCTCGGGACCGGGTCCGCTCAGCTCGTGATGGCGCCGCTCCAGGGACGCGGCACGCGCGGGCCGAACTGGAACGATGGGCCCGGCGCCCGCCTCCTGGTGTTCTCGGTGCCCAAAGATCCCATCGGCCAGCCGTGGCCCTCGGAGCTCATCGACGATTCCCTGCACACACTGCACAACCTCTGGATCAGCGACTGCGATGGCAACGGCCGCAACGACGTACTGACTGCGAGCTGGGAAGGCGTGCACCGCTTCGAGCGGCTCGCGACGGGCCAGTGGCTGCGCCAGCAGCTCGGCGAGGGGAACCAGAAGACGGCGCCGCCCCAGCGCGGCTCGAGCGAGATCAAGCCGGGACGGCTGCCCGGCGGCAAGCGGTATCTCGCCACGATCGAGCCCTGGCACGGCTTCCAGGTCGTCATTTACACCGAGCCAACCGGACCGAACGAGCTATGGCGGCGGCACGTCATCGACGAGGCCGTGCAGTGGGGCCACGCCGTATGGACGGCCGATCTCGATGGGAACGACGGCGATGAGCTCGTCATCGGGCAGCGCGACAAGGGAACCGGTTCCAGCGCCGGGCCGGGCGTCTTCGTGTACCGAGCGAGGAACGACGAGGGGACCGACTGGGAGAAGATCGTCGTGGACGACGGCGGCGTCGCGACCGAAGACATGGTGGCGGGCGACCTGAACGGCGACGGCCGGATCGACCTGGTGGCGGGCGGCCGCGCCACGCACAACATCAAGCTCTACGAGAACATCGCACCGCGAGAGTAGTCATCACGCTCCGCGTGAGGCAAGGCATGCTCGTTCATTCCGCCTGCTTCTCGCGCTCCTTCTCCTTGTCCTTCTTGTCCTCAATACGGATCGTCTTCTTCGTCTCCGGATCCTCCAGCACGACCACACGGCCGTCCTTGTCGGAGATCTCCTTGACCACGAAATCGCCGAACTTGTCCCCCACCTTCACGAACTTCTTGATCTTGGTCTCGTGGTCGACCAGATAGACTCCCTCGGCCGCCGCGGCCTGGATCTGGAAGCGCGATGGGTCCTGGGCGGAGCTGCCGGCCGGCTTGGCCGTGGATCCGGCCGGGCGATCAGTTCCCCCCTTCTCCGGCTTGCTGTCGTCGGCCGACTTCTCCTTATCCTTCGGATCTTTGTCGACGCGCACGGTTTCTTTCGTCGCCGGGTTCTCGAGCAGGACGAAGAAGCCGTCGTCGTCGGTCCCGATGCTCTGCACCACGTAGTCACCGAACGCGTCCCCTGCTTTCACAAACTTTTTGAGATTGGCTTCGTGGTCCACCAGGTAGGGCTTTTCGCCCGCGAGCGCTTGGATCTGGAACCGCGGAGCGTCCGGATCGGGTGCGGCGGACTTCGGCTTGGCGGCCGGCGCGCGAGGACGGGCCGCAGAAGCGGCCGGAGCGATGGGACGAGCGCGCTCCTTGGTCGTGCCGCCACCGAACGGCCGCGCCGGTTTTCCCTTCTCGTCCGACAGCCCATCGCCCGGCTTGGTCTTGCCGAAACCCCGTGTCGCCGGCTGCTTGCGTTCTTCGAGCCCCCCCGCGCCCCGCGCGGTCTCCGCGTCCAGGCCGGAGAATCTGATATTGGCCTTGTCGAGCGCTTCGGCGATCTGCGAAGCCTTCACGGTGTCGCCGGCCTTTGCCTGCGGACCCAGGGGCACGAACGTGATGACGACCTCGCCCGGCGCGCCCCCCGGTGCCGCCTGGACCCCCGCCACCCCTTTGACACGCCGCAACGTCGCCTGGAGCTTCGAGCCGTTTTTCGCCAGATCGTCCACGTTGATGAGCAGCCCCGCCTGGTACGGCTTGTTGTGAACCGGAGCGGTCTCCGCGACCTTCTGTACCAGCTGGTGCACGGTCAGCTTGCTCGGGTCGTAGGCGACAATGGCGGTCTTGCTCTCCGGCGTCAGGCCTTCGACCGTCGCTCCCGCGGTCCTGAGCGAATTGGTCAGGCGGTCCACGCACATCGGGCACTGCACGCCCGGGATGAGCAGGGTCGCACGCTCGTTGTCGGCGGCCCAGGCGACCGAGAGCACCACGCCGAGGGAAACGGCGGAAAGGACGAGGCGGCGAAGCATGGGGAGGTCCTTTGGGTGAAGGCCCGGCAGGGCGGCGTCAAACCGCTCTTATCATACTGACCGCACCAGGCCGGCAAAGCAAGATAGCCGCGCGATCCAGTCTAGCAGCCGGGCGTCCATCCAGCGCAGGCCCGGCCCACCGGTAAATCCCAGGAAGCCCAGGTGGCCGCCCCGCCCGGTCACGCACCGCTCGAGGTGCGGAGCTTGCGGGATCTCGTCGAACGGGCGCGCCGCGATGAACGGGTCGTCGCGCGACACGATCATGAGCGTCGGGACGGTGATGCGCGGAATGAGCGGAGCCGAGCTGGACCGCTCGTAGTAATCGGCGGCGGAGTGGAACCCGCTGCGCGGCGCCGTGTAATAATCATCGAAGCCGCGCAGCGACAGCCGCTGCGGAAACGTGAGCGGCGGCAGATCGGGAAAGGCACGCTGGCGCGCGCGCACGTCGCCGAGCAGCCGGCGCAGAAAGTAGTTCTCGTACGTTCGGTTTTGTGGCCGCTCGATCAGCCGCGCACAAGCGGCCAGGTCGATCGGCGCCGAGACCGCAATCACGCTGTCCAGCCCACCGCTGGGCTCGCCCGCATCCTCGCCGGCCAGCTTGAGCGCGATGGTGCCGCCCAGCGAGAAACCGAGCAGTGTCACAGGGGAACGGGGCGGTGTGCGGTCCAGCCACCGCAGCACGTGCCGGACGTCGTCGCTCCGCCCGCTGTGGTAAGGGTGCCGCGCCAGCCCGGCCCCGCTGCCGCAGCCGCGCAGGTTCACCCGCACCACACGCAGCCCACGCGCCCATAGCTTCCCCGCCAGCCGGCTCATGTACGGCGATCGGTAGCAGCCGCACAGGCCGTGGACCATCACGACGGTGCGATCTCCCGCTTGCCACCCGGCGGGAGTGCTGGTGACGACGACCATCTTATCCCCATCGGAGAGCTCGACCGCTTCGTGCACCGAGTCGAATCGCTCGGGGCCGTTGGGCCATAGCGTGGCGATGATCGTCTGGGCATGCCCGCCGGACAGAAAAGGCAATGGCCGGAACAACGCCAGCCTGCGGGGTTGCTTGTCCGGAACCGTCACGACCGATAAACTTTCCAACAATGGCATGGGAGGCGCCTCGCACCGCGCGAGCGGTGACGCTCCATGCTCGTTTTTTCCGACCCCCCTTTCAAGAAGCATGGCCACAAACATGCACGCGATCGGCGGTCTGGTCTGCGGCCTCCCCTGCGTCCTGATCGGCGTCCTGGGCAGCGTCTTCTGGATCTGGATGAGGGTGGACTGCCTGGTCAACGAGCCGTCGCAGGGGAACGAGAAGATTATCTGGGCGATCGTCATCCTGCTCACGCATGTGCTGGGCGCGCTGCTGTATCTGCTGATTCGCCGGCCGCAGAGGAAAGCAGAGCTGGGCCGGTGAGCGATGCGTAAGAGCGGAGTTCGCGCATGAATGACCCGCGCCTGGAACAGCTGGCCGACGTCCTGATCGGCCACTCGACCCGGCTGCAGCCGGGCGACAAGTTGCTGCTCGAATGCTTCGACCTGCCCGACCCCGCTTTGCCCTGCCTGCTCATCCGCAAAGCGACCGAGCGGGGCGCACAGCCCTTCGTGTCGATCAAGTCGAACCGCGTGCAGCGCGAGCTCTACCGCTCCGGCACGCCCGAGCAGCTGGGGCTGATCGGCGAGCTCGAGCGATCGCGCATGGAGAAGATGGACGCGTACATCGGCATTCGGGGATCGGAGAACAGCAGCGAATTCTCCGACATCCCGGCACCGCAGATGGACCTGTACCAGACGCACATCTGGCAGCCAGTGCACCTCGACGTGCGGATCCGCAAGACCAAATGGGTCGTGCTGCGCTACCCGACCCCTTCGATGGCGCAGCTGGCGAACACGAGCACCGCGGCGTTCGAGGACTTTTTCTTCCACGTCTGCACGGTGGACTACGCGGCGATGTGCGAGGCCCAGAAGCCGCTCGTGGAGTTGATGGAGAAGACAGATCGCGTCCGGATCGTCAGCCCCGGCACCGACCTGGAGTTCTCGATCCACGGCATCGGCGTGGTGGCATGCAACGGCGAGCGGAACATCCCGGATGGCGAGGTCTTCACGGCCCCGCTGCGGGACTCGCTCCAGGGGGTCATCACGTTCAACACCCCGGCGATCTACCAGGGGGTCACGTTCGAGGGGATCCGGTTCACCTTCCAGCGCGGCCGCATCGAGCACGCCACTTGCTTCGGCGACGCCAAGCGGCTGAACGCGATCCTCGACTCCGACGCGGGGGCGCGCTACTGCGGCGAATGGTCCATGGGGTGCAACCCCGCGATCCTGCACCCGATGAAGGACATCCTGTTCGACGAGAAGATCGCCGGCTCGATCCACCTCACGCCGGGCAACGCCTACGACGAGGCGGACAACGGGAACCGCTCCAAGGTGCACTGGGACCTGGTGCTGATCCAGCGGCCCGAGTATGGCGGCGGTGAGATCTACTTCGACGGCAAGCTCATCCGCAAGGACGGCCGGTTCACCCTGCCCGAGCTCCAGCCGCTCGACAGCACGGCCTGAGCGCCTGTGCAAGAACGCCGAACCGCGGCTTGTCGTGTGGCTCACCGTGTCGAGCCGGTTTCAGCTGGCACGCTGCGGGTGCCACGGATGGCTTGTCCACCCCTGCGGATCTCAGGGGCTCCGGGCGGTTTGCTTGTCCGCGCGCGCGGCCGGG
>JBGPMX010000170.1:0-8757 GCA_041487215.1 Planctomycetia bacterium
CACCATGCGCCGACGTGATTTCCTGGCCGCCAGCGCCGCGGCCGCCCTCGCCCCCCGTTTCGTTCCGGCCGGTCCCCCCGCCGCACTCCGCAAACAGGACGCCGAAGCGTGCTGCGA
The DNA here is from genome assembly GCA_041487215.1 of Planctomycetia bacterium. Lineage (GTDB taxonomy): Bacteria > Planctomycetota > Planctomycetia > JALXBF01 > JBGPMX01 > JBGPMX01. Next base: position 118 of record JBGPMX010000170.1, read on the forward strand.
TGGACCCGGCTACGCCTCCCCCGCCGAAGCCATGAAGGCCCCCCGCGAGACGATCCTCTACACCACCGCCCTCTATGTCGGCACAGGCAATGACCGGCCCGACTACCTGGCCACCGTCGACGTGGACTCCGCATCGCCCACCTACAGCCGGGTCATCCACCGCCTGCCCATGCCGCACGCCGGCGACGAGCTGCACCATTTCGGCTGGAACGCATGCAGCTCGTGCCACGACGACGCCAGCCGCGCGCGGCAGTACCTGATCATCCCCGGCAACCGCTCGAGCCGCATCCACATTGTCGACACCTCCGACGAGCGGGCCCCGCGCATGCACCACGTGATCGAACCGGACGAGGTGCGCGCCAAGGCGGGCCTCAGCGCCCCGCACACCGTGCACTGCCTGGCCGACGGGCACATCATGATCTCGATGCTCGGCGACGCCGACGGCAATGCCCCCGGCGGCTTCCTGCTGCTCGACGACCAGTTCCACGTGGTCGGCCGCTGGGAGAACGATCGCGGCGGCATGCATTACAACTATGATTTCTGGTACCAGCCGCGGCACAACGTGATGATCTCCAGCGAGTGGGCGGCACCCAAGACGTACGCCAGCGGCTTCAACCCGGAAGACGTCGCCGCCGGCCGCTACGGCCGCACCATCCACCTCTGGGACTGGAAAGCCCGCCGCGTGCGCCAGAGCTTCGACCTGGGCGATCAGGGGCTGATCCCGCTCGAAGTGCGCTTTCACCACAACCCGGACTCGACGCACGGCTTCGTCGGTGCCGCGCTCTCGAGCACCATGTGGCACTACTTCAAGGACGGCGACGACTGGAAGGTCGAGAAGGTGATCGAGGTCCCTGCGGTAAAGCCCGAGGGCGCCGCGGCGCCGCTGCCCGGCCTCATCACCGATCTGGTCCTGTCCATGGACGACCGCCACCTCTACTTCTCCGACTGGCTGCACGGCGACATCCGGCAGTACGACGTGACCGACCCGTCCCATCCCAGGCTGACGGGGCAGGTCTGGTGCGGCGGGTTGCTCGGCAGAGCGGGAACGTTTCGTGGCCGCAAGCTCGAGGGTGGCCCGCAGATGCTCCAGCTCAGCCTGGACGGCGAACGCCTCTACGTGACGAGTTCGCTCTACAGCAGCTGGGACAATCAGTTCTACCCGGGCATCGCGCGCAGCGGCTCGTACATGCTCCAGCTCGACTGCGACACCGAGCACGGTGGCCTGGCACTCAACGAGAAGTTCTACGTGGATTTCGGCAAGGAGCCGGGGGGGCCGGCGCGTGCGCACGAGATGCGCTATCCCGGCGGCGACTGCACCTCGGAAATCTGGGGCTGAGCGGGCTGCGTGATCACTTCGCATCGTGCGACGACTCTCTGTACAGCGTGGTCTTTTCGCGTTGGCGGACGGATGGCATCTGTGGTGGAAATCCTCGCTGCCGCGCACCACGGACTCGCAAGGCTACCTAAGGCTCGCCGGGAGGGCACTTCGATGATGGATGATCGCATGCGAGCTCGCGCGCAAAGGACATGGTCCAGGCGCGATGTCCTGCTCTCGCTCGGTGTCACGTTGTGCGTCGCGCTCGGCGTCACATCGCTGCTGGTCGCCTGGAACCGCACGCACGGCCCGGTCGCCAGGGACCGATCGATCGCGGCCGCACAGCCCGCCCCGTCTGCGGAGCGGCCGTGGAATCGGCATGCGTCAGACGGTGTGCGCCCTGCGAAGCCGGTCCCCTCCGCGGTGCCGCTTGCCGATGCGGCGGCGGCGCGCGCGGATACAGCCGGGACGGCGCCGCCGCTCGATGCGGCCGACGCCGCGCAGTCGGCCCTGGCTTCCGAACCCCTGGCGGATCTCGAACAGGCCGGACGGGGGCCGGCGGCTCCGCAGGCCACGACCCCGCTAAACACTTTCAAGCCCAGCGAAAGCAACCTGCGTAAGCTTCTCCAAGAGGTGCGCGCGCAGCTCGCCGCGGGAGACGTCGGCAGGTCGTTCGAGACGATGAGCCGGCTCGTGGAATCGCTCCCGGACGACTCGAGCGCCACGCCGGTCAGGGATGGCATCCGGCAGGCCAAACAGGGCGTGGATGCCGGGCAGCAGGTCGATTTCGACAGCCTGATCGACCTGCTCACGAACACGGTGGCCCCGAACTCATGGGACAAGGTGGGGGGGCCGGGCACCGTACAGCGCTACGCCGGCGGCGTGTACGCGGATACGGCGGGACAGATGCACTACCGCGAGGGGGACACGTCGCGCGAGCTCGCCGAGGCCCGCGCGCAAGCCCGAGCCGCCGCCGGCGGCGATCCGCAGCAACAACCGCACGGGCTGCGCACCGTTTCGCTACCCAGGCTCGAAGCCGAGATCGCCCGCCGGCTCGACGCCGGCGAGCGGCTGAGCGACGAGATGCGGCACCTCGCCGGGCTTTCGCACATGGACTACCTGGTCGTCGTCCCCGACCAGCGGGACGTGCTGCTCGTCGGTCCGGCCGAGGAGTGGCAGGCCGATGCGTTCGGCCGCTCGATCGGCGTCCGCTCCGGGCATCCCATGTACGAGCTCGACGACCTGGTCGTGGTGCTCCGCGCCTGCTTCTCGGATTCGGTGTCGCGCGGCGTTTTCGGATGTGGTATCTATCCGCGCACCGAGCGGCTCCAGCAGGTCCAGCAGTTCCTGGCGGCATCGGCCGCGGCCGGGCCGATCTCGCCTGCACGCCGTGAGCGATGGCTCGCGGAGCTGCGCGATCAGTTGGGCGAACAGGACATCCGGGTGTTCGGCGTTCCGGCCGGTTGCCGGGTGTCGCAAGTGATGGTCGAGGCGGACTACCGCATGAAGCGGGTCGGCATCGGGCTGGAAGCCGTGGCGGTCGAGGGGATCCCGAGCTACTTCGACCTGCTGGGGACGCCGGACGAGGCGGCGCTCGCGCGCGGCCTGGCGACGCTGCGCTGGTGGTTCACGCTCGGCTCGGAGCCGATCACGGCGACGGCCGAGCGCGATGCGTTCGACCTGCGGGGGCCGCACGTGCGCGTGCAGTCGGAGAACGAGATGATCACGGCCGCCGGCGAGCGTGTGGCGACCGGCTGGTCGGAGCCGGCCAGCGCGCGGTTCGCACGGAGCTTCACGGAACACTTCGCGGCGCTGGCCGATCGCGACGCGAACTACGCCGATCTGGCCCACGTGTTCGACCTGGCTGTCGTTGCCGCGCTGCTGCGCGGGCACGACGTTCCGCGCTCGATCGGCTGGCCGATGGCCTGCTTCGGCGACCCGGACGAGTACCTGGTGATGCTCTACCCGGTGCCGCGCAGCGTGGAGACGGTGATGAGCCATCGCGTGTACGGCGGCCGGCACATTCTGGCCGCGATCAGCGGCGGCGTGCATGCCGACCCGTGGGCGCTGGCCGCGCCGGAACGTATCCGGCCCGATTCCAGCGGCGTGCTCGCCGCCCTCCGCGCCTCCACGATGGCCCCAGCCCCCGCCGCCGGTCGCTGGTGGTGGAACGCGAGCCCACCGCAGGAAGGCAACAGTTCTACAGCGGCACCGCACAAGTAGTGCCCCGATGCATCGGGGAGTACTGGGTCCATTTGGCTGGTACCTTTTGCCGCCAGGTGGCTGGCATGCTGAGCGCCGCTCGGCACGCGCGCGAAATCTGTCATCCTGAGCGCCCTTCGGCGCGCGCCCAAAACCTGTCATCCTGAGCCGGCGAGGAACGAGCAGCGAAGGATCTCAGTCGGGTGCGGTATGACGCCCGTTTGGCGGATACCCCCCCTACCCCCCCTTGCGAAGGGGGGGACATGCAAACGAACCCGTACCCAGGTGAGCCCTGTCGATACACCCGGCGGCTCATGCGCTGTCCGCCATGCGCAGAGCGAGCGACGAGCGCGCCTCGTCATCCTGAGCCGGCGAGGAACGAGCAGCGAAGGATCTCGGTACGGGAACGCGTCCGTGCATCTTCACCATTGCCATCGGATCTTGAATGTTTAGACTTGTCTTTTAGACCTACCAACGTCGTCGCGTTCGCCGTGCGGGCGAGCGCGTCGCCTGCCAGTTGCCGCGCGTTTTGGAGTGCCGGGCGGCCATGCTGCGTGTCCTCAAGCGAAGACCGAGCGTTCTGTGCGACCGCATCTCGCGCCGCGAGTGGCTGGAGATCGGCGGCGCCGGGCTGATCGGTCTGACGCTCCCGCGGCTGCTTGCCGCGGATGAGCGGCGCCGTGCGGCCGCGCCGGATGCCGTCCAGGCGTCGGCCGGGGCCGCGGTCATGGGCTCCCCGCGCGCACGATCCTGTATTGTGCTTTTTCTGGCCGGCGGCCCCAGCCAGCTCGACACCTGGGACATGAAGCCGGCGGCGCCGGCCGAGATTCGCGGCGAGTTCGCGGCCATTCCGACCCGCGTGCCGGGCATCCAGTTCGGCGAGCACCTGCCGCGGCTGGCGCAGCAGGCGCATCGGCTGGCGATTGTGCGCAGCGCGCACCACCGCGTGTCGAACGCGCACGCCGCCGCGACGTACACCGCGCTGACGGGGGACGACCGCGGCGATGCGACGATCGCCGTGGCGGCCGGCCCGAACGACTACCCGGCGATCGGCTCGGTGCTCAGCCTGCTCCGGCCTCCCGACCGCCCGATCGTCCCGTTCGTGTCGTTGCCGTACATCACCGCCGAGGGGCGTGGCGGGCCGCCGCAGCCGGGCGTCTACGGCGGGTGGCTCGGCAAGGCGTTCGATCCCCTGTTCGTGCTGCGCGATCCCAACGCCCCGGACTTTGGCATCCCCGAGCTCACCCTGCTGGCCGATGTCACGGCGGAACGGCTCAATGCACGCCGCGCGCTGCTCGACCAGCTGAATGCCCACCTGGCGTCGCTCGACGCCTCCCGTTCCGTGCGCGGCCTGAACGGGTTTCAGGAGCGGGCACTCGGCCTGCTTAGCTCGCGCGTTACCCGCAACGCGTTTGACCTGGGGGCCGAGCCGGATGCGGTACGCGACCGCTACGGGCGGAACATCTACGGCCAGAGCGTGCTGCTCACGCGGCGGCTGATCGAGGCGGGGACGCGCGTCGTGACGCTCAAGTGGGCGCCGGACGCCAACGCCACCTGGGACACGCACGGCCAGAACTTCGCGAAGCTCAAGTCCGAGCTGCTGCCCCAGCTGGACGCCGCGCTCGCCAGCCTGCTCGATGACCTGGCCGAGCGCGGTCTCCTGGGCGAAACGCTGGTGGTCGTGATGGGCGAGTTCGGCCGGACTCCGAAGGTGAACAAGGCGGCCGGGCGGGACCACTGGCCCAGCTGCTACTCGCTCGTCTTCGCCGGCGGCGGGACCAAAGGCGGCTTCGTGCTCGGGGCATCGGACAAGATCGGCGCCTACCCGGCGGACAGCCCGGTCACGCCGCAGGACATCGTGGGCACCATCTACGCGGCGCTCGGTGTGCGGCCGGACACCATGTTGCGCGACCCGCTCGGTCGCCCGCTGCGCCTGGTGCCCGACGGCCGCGTGCTCCACGAGCTGTTCGTGTGAGGCGGAGCCGTGCGCGGTACGAGCGCGCCCTGTCATCCTGAGCCAGCGAGGAACGAGCAAGCGAAGGATCTCGGCGCTTCGTTATGGCGCGGTCCCCTCTCCCGCGCTCTCCGGCAGGCATTCCCCTGCTTGTCCCCCCCTTCGCAAGGGGGGGAAGGGGGGTATCCGCTGCACGGGGACACGGTGCTTTACGGTGGGGGGCGCTTGGCTACCACGATGCGAACTCCTCGATGAACCCGCACCGGTGACCCGTCGGCCAGGAGGGCGGAGGCGGGGGAGACCGACAGGAACGGCCTGAATACGTCACCGTAGAGGCCGGCCACGTCACACTCGAACTCGGCCTGCTTCGCTGGCCAGATACACCACCTCGGGTGCTCGACTCTGTACTCCAGGGTGCCGCCATGCGGTTGCCGGGAGTAGCCCCAGTAGTGCTCGGTGATGAACTCCTCCTCGCTCCCCTCGGCCGCAGGTCTGCACTCCCCTTCGACCAGGACGCTCGCGCGCTGCGGCTGACCTCGGAATCGCCTGGAGTACGACACGCCTCGCGTGTTCGGCACAGTCCCAGACTGCAGTTCGATGCGGTGGCTCATGGGAACCGCCTCGTAGTTCTCGCTGTACACGGTTCGCGCCACCCAGGCGACCGCGCAGCGAGGAACGAGTTCCTTCACGAACACGACGCCACGCCGCCACCCGTCTTCCGCTTTGCGGCGCACGTAGAACCTCAGGTTCACTTCTTCAAAGTTGCGGTGCAAGGGAATCGGCATGCCGAACAGGCGCGTGTCGAGGAACATGAAGCCGACGACGCTGACGAAAGTCCTCCCTTGCCACGCATCGAGCTCCGTGCCGGCGGGAACGAGCGGGACGAGGATGGCGGGATCGACCTCGTAATTCAGCATTGCCAGGTGACGCCAGGCGGCAGTCAGGAAGACCGATGCAGGCGGCATGGAGAGAATTGCCTGAGGCGGCCACTCAGACCAGCGAGTCGGTCGCGGCGCGCTGGCTCGGGTAGATCTCGAAGTAGTCGTCCAGCTTCGAGATCTTGAAGACGTCGAGCGTCTCCGGGGACATTTCGCAGAGCTTCAGCTGGCCGCCCGCCTGGTCGATGCGCCGCCGCACCGTGATCAGCTTGCCGAGTGCGGCGCTGGAGAGGTAGGTGACCCCGGTGAAGTTGAGCAGCAGCTTGATCGTCGGCTTGCCCCGGATCAGGTCCATCAGCTCGGTGCCGAGCTGCTGGATGGTGCGGTCGTCGAGGATCTGAGCGTCGCGAAACTCGACGATCATGACCCCGTCTTTGTCGGCGACATTGATGCGTTGGGGTTGTCCTGTGACCATGGCAAGTCCTCGGCGAGAGCCTGTGGTCGCCCGATGATGCCCCGACCATCCAGGATAGGAAACCAAGCCGTGCCCGCAGCGGGCCGATCAGACTGCGATAATACTGCTCGGCGAGCCGTGATTCCAGCGCCGCGAGCCGCATTTTGGGCTCGTGGCCCCTGGCAGCGGACGGATCCTGAAGTACCGCGAAGCGGTTCCACTCCACAGCCGAGGGTAAGCGGAGCGGCGCAGCCGCGTGGCGCCACCCTGGGTACGCTTCATCCTTTCGTCCCTGGTCAACCGGCTGCGCGGTTTCTATAGTGGCGGGCGCGAGGAGTCGCGGGCGTTCCCGAGGGAGAGCTGGCGCGTGGTCCGTGTCCAATCCAGCCGATCGGTCGAGCCGGCCGCGGGCGGGCCGGCGCAGAAGTCCGGAGCGCCCGCCGCGCTGCTCCGCTTCCTGTTCTGGCTGTTCACGCATACGGTGTACCGCATCCGTGTGATCGGCCGGCCGAACGTGCCGGCCGACGGGCCGGGCCTGCTGGTCTGCAATCACGTCTCGTACGCCGACGGGTTCTTTCTCATCGCGGCCCAGCGCCGCCCGATCCGCTTCATCGTCTGGAACCGCATCGCGAATTTGCCCGTGCTGCGCTGGTTCGGGCGAGTCATGGGCGTGATTCCAATCTCCTCAACCGACGGGCCGCGCGCGCTGGCCGGGGCGCTGCGCGCCGCGCGCGACGCGCTGAAACAGGGGGAACTGGTCTGCATCTTCGCCGAAGGGCACATCTCGCGCACCGGCAACATGCTGCGGTTCCAGCGCGGGTTCGAGAAGATCGTGCACGGCGTGGACGCGCCGATCATCCCCACCTACCTGGATCGCGTGTGGGGCTCGATCTTCAGCTTCGAGGGGGGCCGGTTCTTCTGGAAATGGCCCAAGCACTTCCCGTACCCGGTGACGGTGGCGTTCGGCAAGCCGCTTCCCAGCGCGACGCCCGCGTTCAAGGTGCGCGAGGCAGTTCAGCAATCGGGGGCCGAGGCCGTACGCGCGCGGCGGCACAGCCAGCCGCCGCTGCAGCGCTACTTCGTGCGCAACGCGGCACGACACCCGTTCCGGTTCTTCATGGCCGATTCGCGCGGCAACGTGCTCGGGTACGGCGCGGCGCTCCTGCGTGCCGTCGTGCTCACGCGCGTCCTCAAGCGGCGGCTTGGTCCGGAGAAGATGGTCGGCGTCCTGCTCCCCCCCTCGGTGCACGGATCGCTCATCAACTTCGCCCTGCTGCTCGCCGGCCGCGTGCCGATCAACCTGAACTACACCGCGTCCAGCGAGTCGATCGCGTCGGCCATCGAGCAGTGCGAGATCCGGAGCGTCTTCAGCTCGCCCGAGTTCCTCAAGCGAGTGAAGCTGACGCTGCCGCTGGAAGCGACGCCGCTCGAGAACCTGGCGCGCGACGTGCGTGCCCTGGACAAGGTCGTCGGGTTCCTGGCCGCCTACCTGCTCCCCGGCTGGTTCACCGAGCGGGTACTGCTCGGGCTGGGGCGGGCCCGCAGCGAGGACCTGATCACCATCATCTTCTCGAGCGGGAGCACCGGCGAGCCGAAGGGCGTGATGCTGTCGCACCACAACGTGATGACGAACTGCGAAGCACTCATTCAGCTCATCCACCCCACACCGGCCGACCGGCTGGTGGGGACGCTGCCGCTCTTCCACGCGTTCGGGTTCCTGGCGGACCTCTGGGTGCCGGTCGCGGTCGGCTGCGGCGTGCTCTACCACGCGAATCCGCTGGACAGCAAAGAGATCGGCGAGCTGACGGCGAAGCACGGCGGCACGATCCTGGTCGCG
>JBGPMX010000171.1:0-8747 GCA_041487215.1 Planctomycetia bacterium
CGGGTCGGGCGACGTGAAGCACACTGCACACTCCATCCGCGGCGAATTCTCTCGTTCAAGTGGGTCCATTGGTCAAGTTATTTTTGCGCGGGCCCTCAGCCGCACTCCTCCTGCGCGCGCCGCAGCACGTGATCGAGCCGGCCGATCTCGCCGATCAGCCGGGATACCTCGTTCTCGAGTGCAGCCAGGTGCTTCGCTTCGAACTCCTGCCGCGCCCGGTCTCCCCAGTGCGGCGCGGTCTGCTCCCAGTGCGCACGCAGTTTCTTGAGCGCGAAGTGCAACTGCGCCGACCCGGAACTCACGTACATGGTCGGTCTCCCGATGCCCGGTCGTTTGCCGGGGCCGCCGCGGCGCCGCTCGATGCCGGCGTCGCGACCGGCCGAGCTGCCGGTTCGGCCGGGGAGACCGCCAGGTAGGCGTCGAGCGAATCGATCATGCGGTCCAGCAGCGCCACGCCGGGGGCCGGATTGCCTTCGACCATGTCCGCCACTCGGCGCGCGCCGCCGTGGTACTCTTCGACCGCTCGGCGCACCACGCGGCTCCAGTGCTCGATGGCGGCCAACTTCTCTGCGGCGTGCTGCAACCGCCGCTCCGCCTCGCGCAGCGCCTCGATCTGCTCGACACAGTCCGGCGTCTCGCCGGAAACGCGTGCCAGCCGCACGCGGTTCAGGTCCAGGCGCGCCTGCTCGATCTGACGCCGGCTGCGCTGGACCTCCGCCCGCCAGCGGCCGACCTGCTCGTGCTCCAACCAGTCGAGCGCGCGGCGGATCTCCAGCTCCACCGTACACAGCGCACGATTCGCTTCGTCGCAGAACAGAGCCAGCGCGCCACGGAATTCCTTGAGCGAGTCGATTGACGTCACACGGGCGGATTCGCTCATCGCTGCTCCTACACGGCCCGCGGGCCCTAACGCTGGTTGAGATACTCCTCGACGCGATCGGCCTTGCGCAGCAAGAACGGGATGTGCTGGTCCGTGGCCTCGATGAACCGCGCGATCACGTGCATGGTCTGCTCGAACTCCTCGGCAAACTTGACCTGTTCCTGGTCGCGCCACGTCTCGCCCAAGCCCACCAGCTGGCCGTGCAGCGCGGCCATCCGGTTGTGCAGCTCATCGTTAAATTGCTTGAGGTTGTGCGCGAAACGCCGCAGATCTGCCGGGTCGACAATGGCTTGGGGCATGCGGCACCTTGGAAAAATACGGCCCGAGGACGGGAACCCAACCACGCTCGGTCGAAAGGCTTCGGCGACCCGGATCGGCCGCCGTGCTGGGGTATGTACTAGTGTAAGTCCCCGCGCACCGGGCTGTAAAGCCGAGGAACCGAGCGATCCGGGGGGTTCATCGGCTCCGTTGCAAAAAGGAAACATGCCGTCGTCCCGGCGCCCCTCATGGAGAGACGCGCAATTCCTTGTTGACCCGGCCGCCGGGCTCCCGAGAATGAAGGCGCGGCAGGCCGCAGCAGGCGCCGCGCAGCGGCCGCCGCCTTCACGGGAATTGCGCACGACTCCGCTCGACGTTCCGGCCACACCGAACCACGCCATGAACACACCCGCCGAGGAGTATCTCGATCGATGCCGCGAGCTGATCGACGCGGTCGCTCGGCAGCGCGACGGGATCGAGCGCGCGGCAGACTGGTGTGCCGCCACCATCCTCGCCGGCCGCATGGTGCACATGTTCGGGGCGGGGCACAGCCGGATCCTGCTGGAAGAGATGTGGCCGCGCTACGGCTCGTTCCCCGGCTTTCACCCGATCGTCGAGCTTTCGATGACGTACCACAACCCGGTGGTGGGCGCGAATGGGCAGCGGCAGGCCATGTACCTGGAGAACGTGAGCGGGCTGGCGGCGCGGATTCTGCGCAACTTTGCCCTGTCGCCGCGCGATACCGCGATCGTCGTCTCCTCGAGCGGGTGCAGCGTCGTGCCCATCGAGATGGCCGAGCGGTTTCGCGAGGCGGGCGTGCGCGTGATCGCGATCATCAGCAAGCGGCACGCGGAGGCGAGCACGAGCAAACATGCGCGCAGCGTGAAGCTCGGGGACTGCGCGGACCTGGTGCTCGACACCGGGGCTCCCGCCGGTGACGCGATGGTCCGCGTCGCGGGGCTCGCCCTGCCGGTCGGGCCCGGATCGACGGTCGGCGGCTGCGTGCTGGTGAACTGCATCAAGGCGGAGGTGGCGGCGCGGCTGGCCCGCGCGGGAGCTCCCCCCAGCGTTCTCACGGCGCCCGCCGTTGTTGGGCCCGAGCAATCGGCCCGGCTCTTCGAAGCGGCCTACGACGAGCACTCGCACCGGCTCGCGAAGCTGTTCGCAAACGTCGGCCCGGCCGCGCGCGACCGGCCGCACGACGGGGCGGCCGGATGATCCGGCTGCGATCCGATGCAACCGTCCCCCGAGGGCTCGCATGACCGCTCCGCCCCTGCGCACCACAGTGATCGGCAGCTACCCGTTGCCGGGATGGCTCGAGTTCGCCAGCGCGCACCTGGACCGCTTTGCGCCCGCCGATCTGGCCGAGATGCAGGACGACGCGGTCCGGGTCGCGATCCACGACCAGGTGGCGGCGGGGCTCGACGTGATCACGGACGGCGAGCAGACGCGGCTCGACTTCAACCTCTCGTTCTACGGTTTCCTGGAGGGAATCGAGCGCACGCCGCAGCCGGCACGCCGTTTCGGCCCGCCAGGGCACGACCAGCGCGGCCGACACACGGTGCGGGGAGAGCTGCGCGCGCCGCGCGGACTCGGGGCCGTGCAGGAGTTCAAGCGGCTCGAGCAGCTCGCCCCGCCGGGCCCGACGCTCAAGGTCAGCGTGCCCGGTCCGTTCACCCTCAGCGGCCGCCTCCTCCCCAATGATCGCTACCCGGACCGCTACGCGCTCACCGAGGCACTGCTGCCCATCGTCCGTTCCGAGCTCGAGGCGCTCGCCGAGGCGGGTTGCCGGGAGCTGACCGTGGACGAACCCTCGATGAGCTGCTACGCGGATCGCTGTGACCCGGACCGGCTGGTGGACATCTTCAACCGCACGGTCGCGCCCGTGTCCGGCCGCGTGCGGCTCTCCACCCACCTCTGCTTCGGCAACTACAAGGGGCGGGCGATCGGGCGACGCCGCTACGCCGCGCTGTTCCCCGCGTTTCTGGCGCTACGCGCCGACGAGATCCATCTCGAGATGGCGAACCGCGAGTTTGCCGAAGTCGAGCTGATCCGCCAGATCGCGGCAAAGAGCGACGTGGCTGTGGGCGTCGTCGATGTGAAGAGCTACTACATTGAAACGCCCGAGGACGTCGCCGAGCGAGTCCGGCTCTGCCTACGCCACGCGCCGCCCGATCGGCTTTCGTTCGCGCCCGACTGCGGGCTGAGCCAGACGGCGCGCTGGGCGGCGCAGCAGAAGCTCAGGAATATGGTGGCCGGCGTCCGCCGCGTGCGCGAGGAGCTGGGCCTCTGAGCGGCGGCATGAAAACCTTTGCACACTTCCATGAGGTGCCCCGTGAAGCGTATCCCGCGCGAACAGGCTCGCAAGTACGCGTTCGATTGGCGAGACGAACCGTTGTTGTCGGTGGAACCGGGCGAGAGTTTCGAGATCGAGACGTACGACGCCAGCACCGGCTACTTTAAGACCGCCGACGACAAGGCCATCCCCGCGCGGCGGCCGGGGTTCGACCGCCACCCGCCGCTGGCCAACCCGATTGGCGGCCCCGTCTGCGTTCAGGGGGCCGAACCCGGCGACACCCTGGTCGTGACGGTGGAAGAGATCCTGGTGGACGACTACTCGTGGATTGCGGTCGGGCCGCGTCGCGGGCCGCTGGGCGAATCCACCCGCTGGCCCGAGCTGTCCGGCGATCACACCACGAAGATCCTGCGGCACACGCCGGGACCGAGCGGCACGCTCCGCGACGGCACCATCCGGTTCAGCGACGCCATCGCGTGGCCCATCACGCCGTTCATCGGCACCTTCGGCGTGGCGCCGGAGCGCGAGGTGACGACTAGCCTCGACGGCCAGGGGGACTGGGGGGGCAACCTGGACATCCGAGACGTCGCGCCCGGCAACCGCATCTACCTGCCCGTGTATCACCGCGGCGCGCTGTTCTACCTGGGGGACGTGCACGCCAGTCAGGGGGACACCGAGTTCAGCGGCACGGCCGCCGAGACCAAGGCCACCGTGCGCCTGAGGCTGGACCTGGTACGCGGCACACGCACCCGCTGGATGCGCATCGAAAAGCCGGACTCGATCATCTCGATCTACACCTACCGGCCGCTCGAAGTTGCCGTGGAAACCGCCACGGTGAACCTCATGGACTGGATGATCTCCGAGCATGGCTTCAGCGCCACGGACGCTTACTGCCTGGTCAGCACATGCCCGGATTTCCGCATCCACGTCTATCAGATGTGCCGCGTCGGCCGGCTGAACTACGTGGCGGGCGCCGAGATTCCCAAGCGGTATCTCGGATCGGCCTGAGGCCGGCTGCCACGCCCGCAGCCCGTCGCGCAACGGAGTCCATCGACACCAACCGTTTCAATGCAGCTCACAAAACGGATCGCTCTGACCGGATTGCTCGGCTCTGGTTCGCCGTCATTCGGTTTTGCGAGATGCTCTAGGGGATGCACGACCGTGGACGAACATGCTCTCACGATACTGGTCGCCGCGTTCGAACTCCTGATCCTGGCCGTTGTGGCGCGCGCGTATCAGGACGAGGCACTGCGCGGGATCGAGCGCGGTCACGCTAGGCTGCTTGATCGCGCCGAGCTGATGTTCCGCGCCTGCGCCGCCACGATGGCACTCACCGGCGTCGCGATCGGACTCCTGCTCTGGTTTCGTTCCACCGAGCTCGTCCGCTTCTGTAAGGCGATGGTTACGCTGGTGCTCGCCGGGCTCGTGGCCATGTGTCTGGCTTATGCGTTTGGCTGCTACCTGATCCCATGGAAGGAAGCGGGCGCCGACCGCGCCGGGGAAGAGGTGCGGCCGGAGGGACGGGACGAGGCAGGGCACCACGGCTCCTGAACCGCATCAGGGTGGTCACTACGAAGGGATGCGGAGGCGCGCGCCAAGAAGCCGGCCGCGGCGGCGAATACAGTGTCGCTAGGAGTCGCTATGCTGCTGGATGGTTCTCTACCTATCGCTCAGCGGGTTGGCACATGAAGCCGCTACGCTGGATCGCCGTGCTCGGGACCCTGGCGGTGCTGGTCCAGTCCGCCTGGGCGTCCCGCGGGCAGCTTTCGGCCGCGTGGTCGTTTCTGTTCCTGGTGCTGGCCGGTGCGGCGGTCGGCGCCGTGTTCGGCTGGCTCATGCCGTCGGCGGGGAGCTGCCTGCGGCGTCATCCGGACCTGCTGGTGCCGCTCGGCCTCGTGGTACTCGCCACGGCCGGCATCGGCTGGCTCGAGCGGATACCGGCCATGGCCGCTTTGCTCACCCCGTCGTTCCCGATCAAGCTCGGTGCCGTGAGCTTGGCCGTCTCCGCGGGTTTCATGCTGCGCGGTTGGATCACCATCGCGTACGCCACCTGGATGACGCTCATCGTTCTGCACGCCGTGGGGCGGGATCGTGTGGAGCTCGAGGCAAACCTGGGGCGCGTTCCCGCCTGGTTCTTGCGCATCCTGGGCCTCGAGCTCATCGGCCACGGAGTGTGTTACGTGATGTTGGCGATCGAGCTGCCATTGTTGCTGGCGGTGGGCGGGCTGGCGATATCGGCGATGAGGTCCGGGCGCCTGAGTCCGGTGGCGCGGCTGGCGCCGGCCCTCATGGCGGAAGTCATGATCGCTATGGGCGGCCTGGCCGTGCTCTGGAACTTGGGGACGGCAGCGCTCCTGCCCGTGGCCATCGATCGCTCACTCGGGTTCTGGAGCGCCTTCCGCGCAGGCCTCCGTACCAGCTGGTGGGGGCTGCGGCGCTGGGGTGTGCTCGTCGTCGTCCAACTCCTGCTGCTCGGCTTGTGGGGCTTCCTGCACGTCGACTACCAGCGGACCAGCACGTCCACGGAGGGCGGAGCGTTCAGCGAGAGCGCCAACATGAACTTCAACTTTCACTTTCACCTCTTCTGGACGGGCGGGTACGAGGACCAGTGCACCTGGTACCAGGAATTTCTGAGCGCGCTGAAGGCGCCGGCCGTGCCGCTCGTCTCGGCACTCGTCACGCTGCTCTTCGGCGTATTGGCCATCGGCGTGAAGCTGACCATTGTCGAGCGGCTTCCGCGCGACCGGCCGCCGGCCGGGTGTTAGAAGATAACCTGGAACCTGGCCATGAGCGTGTCTTGCTTATCGAGCAGGCCGTGCGACCCGCTAGCGAGCCGCACCGGGTCTTCAAACCACGCGTGCTCCCAGTTGAACTGCGCCCGCACCGACTTGTTCAGGTACCAGTTCAATCCCAGCGTCAGCTCGTGCGCCTCGTTGCTGAAGAGCGCCGGGTCCGCCAGCCGGGTTGCGCCCGGTGCAAAGACGCCGTCGTCGATCCGCAGATCGGAGAGCCGAAACACCAGCTCCCAGGCGCCCGGGCAGGCGAGCGGACAGCAGGGATTGAACGGCGTGATCGGGTCGATCGGCTGGCTGTAGCTCGTGCGCTCTTCGCCGGTCAGCAAGTAGGTTGCCAGGAAGTAATAGCCGTCCATCGGCACATCGACGTTGACCAGCGCACCGGGGCCGGCCGTGTTCGGGCGCATGTCCTGTTCTTCGTGCAGGTACTGCGCGGCGAAGCCGAACCCGCCCAGGAAGTAGCTGATCTCGGGGCTCCACCGTGTGCGCATGCCGTCGCCGCGCACCGTCGCGTTGTAGCTGAACCAGCGCACGCCCGCCGGGGTGCGCAGGCTGGCCGGGCTGATCGACTCGTCCTGATCGCCCGCGCTGGCCGATACGCCGAGCTGTAGGCCGCCGAGATACTCCCAGCAATCGGCCGGCGCGAACGGCCGCCACGCGATCCGGCCGACCACGTCCTTCGAGTCGTTCGTGTCCGTGTCGCCGTTGATTTCGCCGTCGGAAATGGACACGGCGTAATCCAGGTGGTTATCGAACAGCTTTTGCCCGTGCACCATCAGGCCCACGTCGCGCGCCGGCACCAGCTGATCGATCAGCGACCGCTCCATCACCGGCACGAAGCGGTCCTGGATCAGCTGCTCGAAGCTGAACGGCTGTTTGAATTTTCCGACCTCGAGCTGCAGTCCGTCCCAGTAGTGGACATTCATGTACGCGTCCTGCAGCCGGGTGTTGCCCTGTCCGAAATCGGGCAGCAGGCGGAACTCGTAGTACTTGAGCATGTTCGCTTCGATGCCGAGCCGCGCGCGCCGGATGAAGAAGTTGTCGATGTCGCTGCTGTCGTCCTCGCGCAGGAACTCGCGCGCATCCGCCTGGATCTGTCCGGTGACCCGCAGGCTGAACAGATCGTCGGCAGACCGGATGAAGAACCCGTTGTTCCATCCGGTCGTGAGGCCCTGATCGTTGCCCGGCGTGGTCGCGGCCTGCGACAGGGAGCGCGGCTTCTCGAGCGGCGAAACGACTTCTCTCTCCGGCAGCTGGGAGAGCGCGGCGATCTGCGGCACGGCGCTAGCGTCGGCGGCATTCGGAAGGGGAGAGGGGGGCGAGCTCGGGCGCTCGTTCTCGAGACGCCGCACGATCTCTTCCAGTTCGCGGACGCGGCGTTCGAGATCCGCCGGTGCGGCGTGCGGTTCGTTCGCGCGCGCGGCTCCGCGCAACCCCATCGCCACCACAGTCGCGACCAGGGCGCGAAAGAGCCACTTTTCAGCGATTCCTGCCGGCATCGAGAGCCTCCTTGCTGTCCGCGGCGCGCCTCCGGGAGCTCGGTCAGCGCGCCCGCGCTTCAACGGAAGCCTCCCGCGGACGGGTCGGTGGACCGACCGGTCATCTCGTTATCGTCGTCAGAACCGGAAAACTTTACAGCACCTAGCTAAACCCCCGGAACAACCGGCGTGCTCGGGCCCTGGATCGGCTCTCTTCGCGATCTTAGCCAGACGCCCCATTTGCCCGGCTGGGTCCTCCCTGGAGCCGGCGTTTCTCGGTTCGTTCGATCTGGACCGCCACGCCGTCGTGCACGGTGATGGTCAGATTGTGTAGTCGGGCACAAAAACGCGTGCCCGCCGCGCGGAGACATACACGAGGTCGCGCGGCTTGAGGTCGAGCTCGTGGTAGCGATCCAGGCTCAGCGCGACGTTCATCTCGATCTGCGATTCGACCGCGACCAGCTGCGCTCGCACGACAGCCCCGGCCGAGTTCACGTGGAGGACCCGCGCCTCGATGCAGGGGGACCCGTTGCGGTGGTCGTCGACGTGCAGCTCGTGCGGCCGCACGTAGAGGGTCGCCGGCCTCGGTTCGGCGTGCGGGTACTCCGGGTAGGCGAGCTCCAGCACGCCCGCGTGCGCCCGGCCGCTCTCGACTCGTCCGTGGAAGACGTTGACGTTGCCCAGGAAGTCCATGACGAAAGGGCTCGCCGGCTGGTGGAAGAGCTCCTGCGGGGTGCCGATCTGCTCGACTCGCCCGCTGCGCATGATGACCACGCGGTCGGCGACCTCGAACGCCTCCTCCTGGTCATGCGTCACGAAAACGCTGGTGACGTGGATCTCGTCGTGCAGCCGGCGCAGCCACTGGCGCAGCTCCTGACGCACCTTGGCGTCGAGGGCGCCGAACGGCTCGTCGAGCAGCAGCACCTTCGGCTCGGCAGCGAGGGCGCGGGCGAGCGCGACGCGCTGCCGCTGTCCGCCCGACAGCTGGGACGGCATCGAGAGCTCGTAGCCCTCGAGCTGGACCAGCCGCAGCAGCGCCA
>JBGPMX010000172.1:0-8709 GCA_041487215.1 Planctomycetia bacterium
CCAGGCCCAGCTCCAGCAGCTCCTCTCGGGCTACGCCTATTATCCTCCGGCGTTCGAGGCGCGCAGCGCCCAGCTGCGCGGCAAGTTTGACGATGCGATCCGCGTGTACATGGAAACTCGGCTCGGCCCCGACACGCCGGTGCAGCTCGGCATGTCGGGCAAGACCAAAGAGGTCTACCAGCGTCTCCGCGAGGACAGCACTTACTTCCTGGGGGTGCTCAAGTTCGAGCAGCGCGAGCCGGAGGTTGCGGCGCGCTGGCTGGGCAAGCAATACCTCGAGCACTACTCGGAGGGCCGCTGGGTGGCCGGTGCCCACTACCTGCTGGGCCGCTGCGCCGAGGCGCAGGAGAAGCCGGAAGAGGCAATTGCGTATTACACCACGCCCGACCCGACCCCGCAGGAGCTGGGCAATCTGCTCCGCGCCCGGCGGCTCGGCTGGCAGCCCGCCGCGAGCGAGCAGGCGAGCAAGCAGTAGGCCCGGCGCGGCTGGCCCCGGGCTGGGCGGATGAAAAGATGCAGACCGTTTTTGTCCTCATTTTGTGACGCGGATACCCCGCTTGTCCCCCCCTTAGCAAGGGGGGAAAAGGGGGGGGTATCCGCTGCCCTGAGCGCAAACGTTTCGTTCGGATCGGTCATCGGCATCCAGTGCGTAGATCCGCTGGAACGTGCGTGTTTTTTATCAGCCCAGGGGCGGGGTGAGGGGCCCTCCGGGAGAGCCAAGCGCCCTCCGCACGCAGCCCAGCCCCCCTCACCCTATATTGTCCTCTCCCCCGCATGATCCATGAGCGCGGGGCCCGAAAATTGGAAGTGGCGTTCGGGCAACACCGCTCGCCTGCATGTTGATCCCGCTCCACGCGACACCGCCTCGATCCATGTACCGAAGTCGCCCTTCGCCCCGCACGGGGGTGCGGCGGACGCCGCACGGCCCGCACAACCGCTCCCGCCGGGTGCCCGGCCGGGCGGTGGCCCGCGGAATCTGCGGGAAAGCGCAGGCCGCTCGGGCGGCGGCATTCTCTTTGCTTCCGCTTCCAGACCGTCTTCGATCGCACGGCGGTCGGTGACAAATAGGTGTCAGGCAGCGGCGGATCATCCCGGGCTCGGCGTCGTGCCGTGCCTCAGCGTATAGCAGGCGTGCGTGCAACAGTCCCATGGAAGGGGACAGGTGGTCGTCCCGACCGACTGGACATACCCCCCGTCCGGCGGTCGGGATTTTTTTGCGCCGCCCGCTTGCCAGGTCTCGCGCCGAACAAACGGGCAACGAGCCAACCGCATTCATGGGGCACGGGTGGACAAGCCACCCCGGGCACCCCCGCGGTGCAAGCCGCGCTCTGAGGTGCTGAGGTGCTGGTTTTGCGGCGCTGTGGCTCAGGCGGGGCGCGAGGGCTGGAGCGCGGCGTCCGGGTGGATCGGGATGGAGATTGGCGCGAACGCTTCCGGCTCGGTCGCCTGCGTATCGACCAGGTCGGCGGCCAGCTCGGCGCCCGGATCGTCGCGCAGCTCGCGCGCCGCTCGAAGGATGTCCTCGGCGGTCGGCACCGGCGCCTCGGACAGGAACAGCGACTCGATGAAGCGTCGCCGGAAGATGATGACCTTGGTTTCGAGCGGCTCCATGTGCGGCGCGGCGAAACGCACGGTCACGTTGGTGATCGGCACGAAGCTCGGCTCGGTGCTCGTTTCCGCCAACCAGATCCAGGGGCTGCCGCGTGAGGGGAGATGGATCGTGCCGGACAGCGTGAAGCCGGGCAGGACGATCTGGGCGGTGTAGTGCTTCTTCTCCACATAGCTGTACAGCCGGCGCGCCGCGGCCTCGTGGCTACCGGTCGGGGTGGACATCGCGATCGAATCCTTCTTGATCAGAAGTTCGGCACACTGGAACGGCGTCGACGACGGGTTCGTGAGCGGGTAGACCTCCACGCGGTGCATTTCCAGCACCTCCGTCGCGGACTGATTGAGCAGATCGGCCAGGCGGAAGCCGCGCGTGAGCACGGTCCCCTTGTACCAGTGGTGCTCCGTGAACACTTCCGCATGGGTGAGTGATTGGTCGTTGCGCATGGTCGGGGCCTCTCGACAGATTTGTTGAAATATAGGTCAGAATCCGCAGGGATGTCGCGGAAGCCCGAAGGCGATCCGAACGAAACGTTTGCGCCCGGGGCCGCTGATACCCCCCCTTCCCCCCCTTGCGAACCCAGGGATAAGGGGGGGTATCAGCGTCACAAAATGAGGACAAAAACCAACTGCA
This sequence comes from Planctomycetia bacterium, assembly GCA_041487215.1. Taxonomy (GTDB): domain Bacteria; phylum Planctomycetota; class Planctomycetia; order JALXBF01; family JBGPMX01; genus JBGPMX01. The sequence goes on from JBGPMX010000172.1 coordinate 2,240, forward strand.
TCGTTTCATCCGCCTAGGGCGGGGCGAGGAGACCTTCGGTCAAGCGCCCGGCGGGGTCGGGAGACCCGCGCCAAACAGTGGCCGCGCGGCGCCGTCGCGGCCCCGCGTCGAAGAAAGTGGCACGCGTCCATTGCCGATCCCCTGTCGCGCGGCTAAAACCGGGGCGTCCCCGCCGCGTCCGCAGCGGTTACCAGCGTAGGTCCATTCGTACAAGTTTTTTTTGTGGGCCCTAAGAAGCACCTTGAGAGCAGCAAGGAACACGGCATGCCGATCAAGATCGGGATCGTCGACTTCGACAGCTCGCACTGCGTCGAGTTCACCAAGCGGCTCAACCACAGCGGCATCGCCGAGGAGCAGTGGGTGGACGGGGCGCATGTCGTGATGGGCTGTCCCGGCACGTCACAGCTCTCGCCGGAACGGATCCCCGGTTTCACCGAGGAGATGAGGAAGCTCGGGGTCGCGCTGACCGACAAGCCCGAGGAGATGATCGGCAAGGTGGACGCGGTCATGATCGAATCGGTCGACGGCAGCGTGCATCGGGAACGCGCCCGCCCGTTCCTGGAAGCGGGCGTCCCTTGCTACGTCGATAAGCCGTTCGCGTGCAGCCTGGCGGACGCTCGGGCGATGGTCGCACTGGCCCAGCGCCATCACCTGCCGACGTTCAGCGCCTCGTCGCTGCGGTTCGCTCCGGAGGTCGTAGAGTTCGTGGCGCATTCCGCAGCCGAGAAATCCAAGACCGGCAAGATCCTGGGGGCCACGGTGTACGGGCCGGCGCCCACGCATGCGCGCAACCCCGGTCTGTTCCACTACGGCATCCACCCGACCGAGGTGCTATTCACGCTGATGGGGCCGGAGTGCGAGATGCTCACCTGCGTCCAGGTGGGGGGGGAACGCGGCACCGAGACGACCGGCGTGGATGTGGTGACCGGCGAGTGGTCGGGCGGACGCGTGGCCTCGGTGCGCGGCATCCGGTCCGGCCGAGCCGACTACGGGTTTCTCGCCTACTGCGAGAACGGCGTCTTCCCGGTCTCGATCGGCACGCAGTTCATCTACCGCGAGCTGCTCAAGCGGGTGGTCCGCACGTTCGAGGTGCACGAGCCGCCGATCGATCCGTCGGAGACGCTGGCAATCGTCGCGTTCATCGAGACGGCGCTCGCCAGCGGGCGGGCCGGGGGCAAGCCTCAGCGGCTGGCCACGACTTCCTCGTAAAGCGCGAGCATCTCCGGAAGTTTCTTGGCCAGGCTGTATTTCTCGTCGATGAGCCGCGTGCCCGTTTCGCCGAGCGCGCGGTAGCCCGCCGGGTCGCTCAGCACGCGGAGCGCCTCGCGCGCCAGCCCGTCCACGTCGTAGAAACCGGCAAGCAGCCCGTTCTGCTCGTGCTGGATCACCTCGCGGACCGGCGCGGTATCCGAGGCCAGCACGGTGCATCCGCACGCCAGCGCGTCCATGAGCGACCAGCTCAGCACAAACGGTACGGTCAGGTAGATATGCAGGTCGCTCAGGGTGAGGATGCCGACCAACTGTTCGGCCGGGATCTGCCCGGTGAAGAGAAACCGATCCGGGTCGTAGTGGTCTTGCTCGAGGACATGCTCGCGGAACGTCTTGTTGCCGATATGCTTGAGGTCGCCGCCGTAGCAGATGCGGTCCGACCCCACCACAACGAAGACGACGTCGCCGCGCGCGTCGCAGATGCGTTTGGCGACCCGCATGAAGATATCGAAGCCGCGCATGGATTCGAAGCCGCGCGAGACGTAGGTCACGATGCGGGTGTCGGCCGGGATGATCCGATCGCCGATGCGGCGGGGCACGTTCGCGCGGCGGTACCAGAACTCGCGGTCGATGCCGTCGAAGATGGTGCGGATCTTGGGCTGGTACTCGGCGGGAAACAGGCTGCGCTGCCATGCGGTGGGGCTGTACCCGGCCGCGCAAGTCTGGAGGTCCAGCAGGATCATGGCGTTGCGAGCCCGCGCGCGGAGCACGTCGATCTCCGTGGTGGGGAACTCCGGGCGGAAGTCCATATCCGAATCGCGCGCGTGGTAGTAGTACTCGAAGTAGTTGATGATCGGGCGGTCGTAGAGGTCGGCCAGGAACACGGTCGATCCGAAGCCGCTGTGCCCGACGATCAAGTCCGGCCTGACCTCGGGGTGCGCCTTCATCGTCTCGTAGACCGCGTGGCTGTGCCACATGGCGTTCTCGAAGGTGCGGCTGCAGTAGTGAGTGCTCGCGGTGGCCCCGCTGCGGGCCTTGTACTGGATGCGGCGGATGCCCCCCAGCGTCGCCGGCGGCAGCTCGGAGACGAAGCTGCACCGGAAGCCATGGCGCTGGACCAGGTAGCTCGCGATGTGTCCGAACTGGGCGGGGAAGTTCTTATGAACGAACAGTACGTGCATCGCGCTTGCCGGTGATGGGTCCGTCAGGAACCCACTCCCCCTTTTTGCCAGGGCGGGTCGCGGGGGTGGGATTTGCCGCCGACCCACTTTTCTGTTGAACCGTGCGCCGGAATGGCTCTACTAGAATAGTTTCACCGCGCGTCCTTGCAAAGTCTTCCGGCCGTTCTGAAGCGGGATCACATCACGGATGGAGCCCACCGAGAGCTCGTCTCTCGCGGACCCCGACCACCCATGAGCCGCGGCCATTCTTGCTGCGGGGAGCCCGAGGGGGCAGCGGGATCCGTCCCCCGCCGCGCGCGTGGCGGTCTGCGCGGGGTGTTCGATTCCGCCAACGCCGCTGTTTAATAATGCGAAAAAGTCATCAAGCGCAACAGACCTAGGCGGCGCAATGCTCCGTGAGCGATGGACTTACGATCCATGGCGGACGGTGGCATGCCAACTGCTTACAGCTCAACACCCTAGGGGTTTTTGCGCCGACTGCTCGGCGAATCGGTGTGAGGAGATTGCATGAAATCTTTCGGAACGTCGCGGCGACGGCCGCCGCGTAGGGCTTCCGGGTTCTCCCGTCCGCGCCACCAGAAACGGCTCCGCAAGCCCGTGCTGGAAGCGCTCGAGGAGCGAACGCTCCTGAGCAGCGATTTCCTGCCGTGCGCCCCCACGCCGGGCGTCTGCGCCCCGCGCGGGCCGGGCGACATCCCGGCGGGCGCGGTAGTCGGCAGCGGCGGAAGCTTCGACGTCCGAACCGAACACCTCCAAGCGGGCAGCCAGTTCCCGCTGGACGCCAGCCAGCAAGCGGCCCTCAACGCCTTCCGCCAGCTCTACCCGCAACTCAGCGTCGAAACCAACGGCATGCTGGGTGTCCCCGCCTACCTGTTCAACCGGACCGGGTTCCTCAGCGACCCGTCGCACAACTTTCCGAGCGACATAGCGCAGGACTTCCTGCGTCAGCACCGCACGATGTTCGGCCTGACCGATCGGGACACCGCCGATCTCCGCATCACGGACCAGAGCACCAGCTCGACGAGCGGGGCCACCCACGTTTACCTCCAGCAGACGCAGGCGAGCATCGGCGTTTTCCACGGCGTCGCCACGGTGAGCGTGGACGCACAGGGACGGATCATCAACGTCGCAAACTCGTTCGCGCCCGATGTCGTGGGGTCGCTGAACACGCTGGACCCGACCCTGACCGCGGACCAGGCCGCGGCGCGCGCGGCGACCAATCTGGGGCTCACCGTGAGCGGCCCGCTCACCGTGCAGTCCGGGCCGACCGGCGCCGAGCGGGCCACGGTGCTCAGCGACGGCGGCGTGTCGCGCGACCCGATCACGGCGAAGCTGGCGATCCTCCCCATGGAACGCGGCCGGTCGCGGCTGGTCTGGGACGTGGTCATCAACATGCAGACCTCGCCCGACTGGTTCGAGTCGCTGGTCGATGCGCAGACCGGCAGCGTGCTGGCCCGCTTCAACTGGACCTCGTACGACAGCTACCGGGTGTTCGCGCTGCCGACCGAGAGCCCGGACGACGGCCCGCACGTGATCGTCACGAACCCGTCTGACCCCACCGCCTCGCCGTTCGCGTGGCACGACACCGACGGCGTCGCGGGTCCCGAATTCACCGACACCCGCGGCAACAACCTGAACGCGCAGGAGGACCGGGACGGCAACAACACCGGCGGTGCGCGGCCGACGGGCGGGGCGGGCAACAACTACGACTACCCGTTCAACCCTGGCCAGTCCCCCACGCAGAACCAGAGCGAGGCCGTCGTCAACCTGTTCTACGTGAACAACGTGGTGCACGATGTGATGTACCACTACGGGTTCGACGAGGCCGCCGGCAACTTCCAGAGCAACAGCTACGGCCGGGGCGGGCTGGCCGGCGACCAGGTGGAAGCGGACGCCCAGGACAACGCGAACAACGGCACGGTCGACAACGCGAACTTCGCCACGCCCCCCGACGGGCAGTCGGGGCGGATGCAGATGTACGAGTTCGACCTCACGAACCCGCGCCGCGACAGCGACAACTCCAACGAGATCATCGTCCACGAGGCTTTCCACGGAGTTTCGAACCGCCTGGTCGGTGGGCCGACCGTGGTCACCGCTTTGCAGGGGATCCAGAGCGGCGGCATGGGGGAGGGCTGGAGCGATTGGTTCGCGCTGGTCTTCACCGCGCGCGCCTCCGACGTGTCCAACGCCGCCTACCCCAGCGGCACCTATGTGCTCGGCCAGGGACCGGGCGGCTGCGGCATCCGGCGCTTCCCGTACAGCCCCAACAAGGCGATCGATCCGCTCACCTACAACGACATCAGCCCCGCGCAGGTCGACGTCACCTTCCCGAACTGCCCGCCCATAAATGCCCGCAACGCGCCGGTCGACGAGGTGCACAACGTGGGCGAGATCTGGGCCACCACGCTGTGGGACATGTACTGGCTGCTGGTCCGGAAGTTGGGTTTCGACCCCGACCTCTACAAAGGCAGCGGCGGCAACAACCTGGCGCTCAGTTTGGTGACCGAGGGGCTCAAGCTGACGCCGGTCGCCCCCACGATGCTGCAGGCGCGTGACGCGATTCTGGCCGCCGACGTGGCGCTCACCGGGGGTGCGAATGACTGCGAGATCTGGGGGGCTTTCTCCGGCCGCGGCATGGGTCTGAACGCGCAGGACGGCGGCAGCGACAACTCGACCGCGGTGGTCGAGGACTTCACCGCCCCGGCAAACATCTGCAGCTTCTTCGTCGTCTCAGCATCCCCGACCGGCGTGGTGCGAAAGCCGGTCAGCTCGATCCAGGTGGACTTCAGCGAGCCGATCGACATCTCGACCTTCACCACGGCCGACATCACGCTGGTCGGGCCGAACGGCCCCATCACGCTCGATCCGGCCCAGCCGATCACGCAGCTCAATAGCGCCGCCACCAGCTTCCGCATCAACTTCCCGACCCAGACCGGGGCGGGCACGTACCGCCTGACGATCGGCCCCGACGTGAAGACGCCCGACGGCCGCGCGATGGACCAGGACCAGGACGGGATCGAGGCGGAAGCGATCGACGACCAGTTCCGGTCTTCGTTCACAATCCCGCTCTTGGTGATCTCGACCAACCCGACATCGAGTCCCAGCGACGCGGTCACGACCCGAGCGATCATCACGCAGATCGGCATCACCTTCAACGGGCCGGTGCTGTCCGCCACGGCCACGAACCCGAGCAACTACGACCTGCGCGCGGCGGGGACCGACGGCATCTTCGACACGGCCGACGACCGCATCTTCGCGCTCGGCACGCCGCTGCTATCGGTGGGGGACACAGTGGTCACGCTGCCCATCGTGCTCCAGGCGCCGGACACGCAGCTGCCGGCCGGCCTGTACCGGCTTACCACCGACGCCGACTCGCGGTTCTCGGCGAGCTCGCCGGTGCGCGCCCGGACCGGGGAGCTGCTCAACGGCGGCGTGACCGACGACGTGCGCTTCTTCCGCGTGCTGATCGCGCAGAGCGCCGTGCAGCCGGAGCTCGAGGCGGTCATCCGCGAGCCGCTGGGCACCGGAAATGGCACGGCGGACACGGCGGTACTCGCGCCGGCGACGACGGTATTCGTGAACAGCGGCGAGGCGGACCCGGCGCTCGAGATCCCGCCCACGCTCGTGCTCTCGAATGACTTCGAGGGCCGGCTGCCCGACGGGTCGGTCGACACCAACGGCTTCACGACGGACAACGCAACGACCGGGCTCTGGCACACCACCACGCGGCGTGCCAGCGATCGCGGGCACTCCCCGGTGACCAGCTTCTACTACGGCAAGGACGCGAGTGGCGACTACGACACGGGCGCGCGGAACGCGGGGTTTTTGCTGTCGCCGATCATCGATCTGACGCGCGCCACCAAGTCGGCCACGCTCAGCTTCACGTCGTTCCTGGCGACCGACGGCGGCGCGCCCACGACGGACCTGGCGCGTGTGGAGGTCGCAACCGAGGACAGCCCGGGCTCGGGCAGCTTCACAAACTTCGTGGCCGTGCTGGACAACGACGCCAGCAACAGCGTTGCGAACTTCGCCACGCCCGCCGGCGAGTTCGGCACGGAGACGGTGACGCTGCCCATCAGC
>JBGPMX010000173.1:0-8668 GCA_041487215.1 Planctomycetia bacterium
CGTCCAGGGACACCTGGCCGTCGCTCCCGGCGGTGCCGACCGGGTTGTGCGCTGCGTCGTACACGGCGACGGCGAGCGGGTGCCCGCCATCCGCTCGCTGGGCCAGCCCCACCGTGACGTGCTCGCCCGCCTGGATCTTGAACGCGAAAACGTCCTGGTCGTTCGTGGGACCCCCGGCTTCCCCCCGCACGCCCCCCGCGCGAAGCTCGATGCAGCAGGCTCCGAGCGGCAGTTCGTGCAGCTCGACAACATTGGCCGTCTCGAACGTGTCGTTCGGCTCCTGCTCCATCGCGCCTCGGACCGGTTCGGGAATCGGGTCTGCCGCGACCTTCAGCGTGTACCCGCTCGCCGACGCAACCACGCCGGCGGCCGTCGCACCGCCCGACGAACCCGCCCCGGCCCCGCTGACACGCACGAAGAAGACGCCGGCCGCCGCCGCGTCCCATCGCACCGCCAACCCGTCGGCGGGGTCGCCGTCGGAGGCGAGCTCGTGCTGATCGGCGCCGTAGAGCGTGAGCCGGCCGCCGTGGCCGGCCAGCGGACCGGCGAGCTGGATCCCAATGGCTCGAGCGGAGGGCACCTCGAAGCGGAAGAAATCCGTGTCGGGCTGGTCCGGCACCGTGCCGTTCTCCAGATTGCCCTGGACGTAGCCGCGGAGCACGCCGTCACGACCGCCGGGCAGGACGAGCTCTTGCGCCGCACAGATCCCCGCACCGCACGGTCCCCAGGAGCTTTCCTGGAGCGGAATCCCATTCGCCTGGTCAAATCCGTCGTTCGGCTCGTGCTCGCCGTGCGAACGCGAAGCGACGGGCCGAGACGCGAGCACCGCGAGCTCATAGTGCACGAGCTGCCCCTGGCCGGCCACCGGGTCGGCGGAGACGATCGCGTAGAACACGCTGTCCGCGTCGGCATCGAACGAGACCGCCGCGCCAGCGGCGTGCTGCCCCACCAGGGTGCCGGACGAGTCGTACACCGCGAAATTCGCGTCGCCGGAGCCCGGAAAGTCCGGTTCCGCCGTCGCAAACACCGTCACGTGCTCGCCCGAGCGGACCTCAAAACGGAAAGCGTCCTGGTCGCCCGCCGCCCCGCCGGCAATGCCGCGTACGTGCCCGCTGCGCACCTCGAAGCAGCAGTTCATGAGCGGCAGCTCGTAGAGCGGCAGCGGGTTCGCCGTCTCGATCGTGTCGTTCGGTTCGTGCTCGTCCGGCCCCTCGATCGGGTTCCGGGCGGCCGCGGCGGAGACATCGAGCCGGTATGCATTGGAGTCAAGACAGACAGGGCCGCGGCTACAGATAACGTCCGAGGAATGAACGCCGGGTGCGCGATCGACCCGGACAAAGAAGTCCGCCGCGCCGTTCGTCACCCAATGGACCGCAAGGCCATCGCCGGCGTCCGAATCCGAGGCGAGCTCATGCTGCTGGCCGTCGTACAGCACGATGCGTCCGTTGCTCCCTGCCAACGGGCCCCCCAGCTCCAGCCTGATCTCCTGGCCGGCCGGCACGTGGAAGGAGAAGAAATCCTGGTCGGGGGGTGGCGCGATCAAACAGGGATCGGGACAGACGCGCGGCGTCAGCTCCCCTTCCATGTGGCCGCGCAGAATCGGCGGGGGCGGCGGAAAAATCGCGATCCCCGCACCCGTTCCGGACCCGGCGCCCGACGACCCCGTCGTCGTGATGCAGACCTCGCGACAGGGGTCGAACAGGCTCAGCTCGATCGGGTTCGCGGTCTCGAAACTGTCGTTGGGCTCGTGCTCGACCGACGCATCGCGCGTCGACACGACGGAGAGGATGTAGCCGCCTGTCGCATCCGTAGTCGCGTCGTTCGGCGTCACGACCCGCACAAAGAAGCTCCCGCCGCTCGCGGTGTCGTACTCGAGGCTCCCGCAGTCCGCCGTAGTGGCGGAGTCGCAGCCGTCGCTCGTCGTGTCCAGGACCGTGCCGTCCTCGGCGAGCAGTTCGGCCACCGCACCGCTCACGGCCGCGTCGCCGCGCAGCACCACCGCGAGTTTGCGGGCCTCGGTGATGGAGAACCGGAAGTAGTCCGCGTCGGCGGCGCCATCCGCTGCCGCCGCGAGCGTCCCCGTCACACTCCCCGATACGTGGTTCGGGTTGTGCTGAACGTCCATGCAATCGAGCGGCAACAGCGTGGCGATGTCGGCCGCGTCGTTGGGTTCTTGCTCGAGCCGAAGAAAACAGGGATGTGACAACAAGAGCCGTGTTTCTAAGGACTCGACCGTGGGACGCATAATGCGCCTCCCAGAAAAACTGAAACCGCGCGAATGGAAGGAAGATCTCGCAGGGCGACCCGACGTGACTCGATCATGCATGTTAGTCAGCCGGGTGAGCCAGTTCAAGCATCCGCCGGTCTAAAGCCGCCGGTTCACGGCCATCCGGTCTAAAACCGGAGGGTCACCGCCATCCGGGTCAACCGTGCCGCAAGGCCCCACCGAAGGAACGCCGTCGAGCTTCGGGTTCGCCAGGCCCAGGCAAACCAACCATTCAATAGCGGATGGCGCGGTAGAGCGAATCCCGGTTTTTCTGCCACGCGGCGTCCGCGGCGATGCCCCGCGGCAACTCGAGCGTGATGATCGGGATCTGCTGATCAATGCCGGCGTAGCTGCCCAGTGAACCGGGCGTGGGATAGCCGATCGTGTCGCGCGCCGGGTAGCCGTTCGCCTCGCTCATCGCCTCGGCCAGCCCGAGTGCCGGTCCGTCGTAATTGACCATCGGTTCGCCGCGCGTGGAGTGCAGCACGACAATGCGGTCCGGTCGGAAATCGCTGAGCAGGCCGACCAGGAGCTCGGTCTCCGGCTCGCTGGTAGGAGCGGGCCCGGGATTCTGATCCGGCCGGCGGGCACGGCCGGTCCAGTTCGTGGCCGGGAAGTTCCGGTTCAGATCGACCCCGCGCCCGTTCGTGCGCTGGCGTGCCGCCGTGCCGTCCGGGTTCAGATTGCGCACCAGAACGACGGTCGAGCCGGCCACGGCCGTCCGGTCCTGCGCGAGCTCATCGGCCAGTCGCTCCACGAGCGGAAGGCCTTCCGGCTCGTCGCCGTGGATGCCGCCGATCACGAGAACGCGGTTCACTCCCCTCCCCACCTCGTACGCCTCGATCGGCCGCCCGTCGCTCGACCAGCCGATCGTGCGCCAGGCCAGATCGGAGACAGCTCGCCTCCTGCGGGCCTCGGTGTCGGGAACCAAAACAGGCGGCGCGGCGGGCGCCTGGGCGATCGGCGTCGCCGGCGCCCCCAGCTCCACGCACGGCAGCGTGTCATCGCGGTGCAAGATCCGCTTGCGAAAGTTCGAGAAACGGCAGCATCCCGACCCCAGGACCGTCAGGGCGACGAGCGCGGCAAGCGCCGCTCGGGGCACGCGGACGCGCGGCAACGCTCGGCACGACGCCGGCGGTTCGTCCGCCGCACGGAACCGCTCCATCTCTGCACCGACGTGTCCCATGAATGCTCCTTCCGAGTCGCGAGCATTATAGCGACGCCGTCCGTGTTGTCTGCGTGAGCCGGACGGCGCTGGCGCCGCCGGCACGTCCAAGACGATTCGTAAGGGGTGGCAGGGAGGCGGACGGGACAAGGCCCGCGGAGCTGGGGGCCGACCGCCTCACGGGCATGAATCCGAGCCAATCCAGCACTTGACCCATCGCGACGGATGTGCGAACGATTTCAAAATCCACCACGGGCATTCCGCACGATGCGACTCGGACAGAGCAGAGGAACCGGTACTTGACTGCCTGCACCGTGTATGCGCACGCTTGAGCCGGATGAATCAAAAAAAAAGGCCAGGTTTCGACCTGGCCTGCGCGGGCGACCCGGAATGTCTGCGCTGCGGCGTCGGCCGAGCGGAAGCGGTGCGCCGGGCGGCTCCGCGACGTGCACTACTCGACTTTGGTTTTCCCTCTCTTGGGGCCGGCCTTCGGCTTCTGCTTGTCGTCGGCGTCCTTTTTCTTGCCGCATCCCGCCAGCAGAACGGCGGCGGGAACAGCACCGAACCGGACGAGGAACTGTCGGCGATGCATCGGTCTTCTCCTTGAGGATGCCCGCGCGGAGCGGGCGGGAAGCAGGTTGGGTCCGCGAATGGCCTATTCATAGCGGCTCTTTGCAGTGAAGCAAGTGCCCAGCGTTCAAAAAAAGGGTTCATCACGCTGAAGCGTGCGCGCCGGCTCCATCCGCTCGCGCTCGGCACGCAGGATGCGCAGGAGTGCGAAGAGCACGGCGGCCAGGATGGGTCCGATGAACACGCCCAGCACGCCGAACAGATGAAAGCCACCGACCACGCTGACGAGCACGAGCAGCGGGTGCATATTCGCACGGCCGCCGATCACGTACGGCTTGATCAGGTGATCGATGCCCGAAATGATCGTGCTCCCCCAGATGGCCAGAAAGATCGCCGGCCCCCAGTGCTCCTGTCCAAACGCCAGGTAGATGCAGGCGGCCACCCAGACCGTCGCGCCCCCGATGAACGGCACGAACGAGAAGACCATGGTCAGCACCGACAACAGCGCAACGTGGTGAAGACCGGCCAGTGAGAACCCGATGGCTGCCGTAGCTCCCTGGAACAGCGCGGTCACCACCAGGCCGAGCACGACCGCCCGGCAGACCCGTTCGAACTCCCAGAACAGCTCCGACCCGCGGCCGGGCGGCAGCGGCGTGAGCTCCTCGAGCGTCGAGAGCATCTTCGGCCCGTCCGCCAGGTAATAGTAGAGCGAGATGAGCACCAGCAAGAAGCCGAGCACCAGGTGCCCGGCCCGGCCCGCCAGCACGACCGTCTTGGGAACCACCAGCGCCGTGAGCTGCCCGGTCGCCGAGTCGGCGAGCAACTGCACGTCCGACTCGTCGATGCCGTACGGTTGCAGCCGCGCGACCATGCGGCGAACGGCCGGGGTCTGCATGACGTTGTAGGCCAGCCCCGGCCCGGGCTCGGCGCCCGCATCCGCGGCGCGTGGCTCGGCCGCCGCGTGCGCCGGCCGTTCGACGCCCCGCGCGTTTGCCTCCCCGCCGGGCGCCGCGAGCGGCCGCCGACCGAGCTCCTGCTCGATGTGGTGCCCGATCCCGCCGGCCTCGCGCAGCGCCACGCGGCTCACCACGGCCATCGGCACGAGCACCGTCACTGCGACCGCGATGGTCGTGAGCAGGGCCGCGACGCGGGCACGGCCTCGGCAGAACACCACAACGCGGACGTAGATCGGCCGGCAGAGGATGGCCAGCACTGCCCCCAGGAAGAGCGGCAGGACCAGCGGCTGGATCACCCAGAAGAAGAAGACGCCAAGGGCGATGACCGTGCCGACCAGCACCCAGAAGGTCACGAGTTGCGGCATGAGCCGTGGCTCCCCAGCGAGTAATCAAAGAAGCCCCGCCCGCTCTTTCGTCCGCAGCGTCCCGCTGCCACCAGGTCGCGCAGCATCGGACACGGCCGGAACTTCGCGTCCCCCGTGTCCCGCTCCAGCACCTCGAGGATCGACAGGCAGACGTCGAGCCCGATGAGGTCGGCGAGCGCCAGCGGCCCCATCGGGTGCGCACAACCCAGCACCATGATGCGATCGATGGTCGCGGCGTCCGCAACGTTTTCAGCCAGCGCAAAGATCGCTTCGTTGATCATCGGCATGAGCACGCGGTTGGCGACGAAGCCCGGCGCGTCGTTGACGCAGAGCGGCGTCTTACCCATCCGCCGCGCGAGCTCGTCGGTGATCGCCAGCGTTGCGTCGCTGGTCGCCCGTCCGCGGATGACCTCGACCAGCGGCAGGACAGGCACGGGGTTGAAGAAGTGCATGCCGACGAAGCGATCCGGCCTGCCGCTGGCCTCACCCAGCGCGCTGATCGAGATGCTCGAGGTGTTGGACGCCAGAACGGTCGCGGGCGGGCTGAGCCGGCCGAGCTCGGCGTGCACCGCGCGCTTGGTATCCGCGTGCTCGCGCACCGCCTCGATCACGAAGTCGCAGCCGGCCAGCGCCGTGAGCGACGCGGCCGGGGTGATGCGTGCCAGCGCCGCGTCGCGCTCGGACGCCGCCCGCGTGCTGCGGCGCACGCCTTTCTCGAGCGACGCGGCAATGATCGAGCGGCTGCGTTCGACCTGGCCCGCGGCGGCGTCGTACAGCACGACCGCGAGCCCGGCCAGGGCGGCGACCTCTGCAATCCCGCTCCCCATGGTTCCAGCACCGGCGATCCCGACCCGCTGGATTTCAGCCATCGGCATCGGCCCCTTGAAGTGCGTCCAACAAAAACCGAGCAAGGTCGAGCCGGAGCCGCATGCCTTCGGCCGCGCCGTGCGACTTTGTGAGGTGCGTTAAACCGTCTCCACGATCATAGCCACGGCGTTGCCGCCGCCGAGGCACAGGGCAGCCAGGCCGCGCTTCTTCCGCTGCTGCGCCAGCGTGTGCAGCAGCGTGACGAGCACGCGCGCGCCGCTGGCGCCGATCGGGTGCCCGAGCGCGATCGCGCCGCCGCGCACATTCACGCGCGCTGGATCCAGCTGAAGCATGCCGACGCAAGCGAGCACCTGCGCGGCGAACGCCTCGTTGATCTCGAAGAGATCAATGTCGCCGGCGGCCAGCCCGGCCGCCTCGAGCACGCGGCGGATGGCGAACACCGGAGCGATGAAGAGATCGCGCGGCGCGACGCCGGCGACCGCGCGTGCCACGATGCGAGCCAGCGGCCGTGCCGAGCCCGACGGCACCGCGTCCGCACCAGCAACCACCACCGCAGCGGCGCCGTCGGAGAGCATCGACGCATTCCCCGCCGTGACCGTCCCCGCGGGCTCGAAGGCCGGCTGGAGCTGAGCCAGTTTGCCGGGCGTCGCGTCCTCGCGCGGCCCCTCGTCACGCGGCGGTCCCGCCGCGCCGGAGCCGCACGGGACCGGGACGATCTCGACGTCGAAATGCCCCGCACGCTGGCTCGCCAGCGCTCGCCGGTGGCTCTCCGCGGCGTACGCATCCTGCTCCGCACGCGCCACCCCGTGCGCGCGCGCGGTGTGCTCGGCGGCCGAGCCCATGTGCCAGTTCTCCGTGGCACACCAGAGCCCGTCGTGGATCATCGCGTCGACCACCTTCTGGTCCCCCGTCTTCCAGCCCGACCGGGCGTCCCGGAGCAGGTACGGGGCGCGCGACATCGACTCCATACCCCCGGCAACGACGATCGACGCGTCCCCCGCTCGGATTGCCTGATCCGCGAGCATCACGGCCTTGAGGCCCGATCCGCAGACCTTGTTGATCGTGAGCGCCGCGACCGTCGCCGGCAACCCGGCACGCAGGGCCGCCTGCCGAGCCGGGGCCTGGCCGACGCCCGCCGAGAGCGCGTTGCCCAAAATGACCTCGTCCACGCGATCCGGGGCCACGCCGGCCCGCTCGAGCGCAGCCCGGACGCAGCACGCCGCCAGCTCGGACGCGGGAACACCCGCCAGGCCGCCCAAAAACTTGCCGATCGGCGTGCGGCAGGCCGACAGGATCAGAGAACCCGGTCCCATGCGCACCCCCGTTCTGCGTGTATTCTAGGCAGATGGCGACGGGGAGCCAGAGGGGGGAAGTAAAGAGGGCAGGAGGCAGAGGGCAGAGGGCAAGGGTTCAGGGTTCAGGGGCCAGGGGCCAGGGGCCAAGAGTCAGCAGTCCCACGCGGTCCCCTCGCCCCCGCGCTCATGGATCATGCGGGGGAGAGGGAAGGGTGAGGGGGCACTGAGGGGGCACTGGGCTGGGTGACTGGGCGCTCATCCCCCTGGATAGGGGGCCATGGGCTGATGAAAAACACCCGATTCTCGGCGGGTTTGCGCGCTGGATGCCCGTGAGCGATCCGAGTGAAATGTTTGCGCCCCAGGGCAGCTGATACCCCCCCTTCCCCCCCTTGCGAAGGGGGGGACAAGGGGGGTATCAGCGTCACAAAATGAGGACAAAAACCGTACGGATCTTTTCATCAGCCCAGGGCGGGGGTGAGAGGGGACGGGGGCGACGGGCAAGCGCAGGCGCGAGCGGCTTACACCAGGTCCAGCTTGTGCTTGGTGACCCGGGCGCGGTTGCAGTTCGAACAGAGCCCCGAGATGACCAGGCGGTGCGATACCGCCCGGAAGCCGCGGTCGCGCGACACGCGCTCGCGTAGCGCGGTCAGCTCGTCGTTGTGGAACTCGGTGATCTCGCCGCACTTGGTACAGTACAGGTGGTCGTGCTCGGGGTATCCGTAATCGCCCTCGTAGGCGTCGTGGTCGCCGAAGCGGAGCTTGCGCAAAAGACCCGCCTCCACCAGCAGGTGCAGCGTGCGATAGATCGTGGCGCGGCTCACGCCGATCTTCTTCCGCTCCACGTCCAGCACCAGGTCGTCGGCCGTGAAGTGGTCGTGGTAGCTGAAGATGTGCTGGACCAGCTCGATCCGGCTCTTGGTCAGACGGTGCCCCTGCACCGCCAGAAACTCGGCAAACTTCTCCTCCGGTCGCTCGGCGACCGGCACCGGTTTCAGATTGGGCACGGCGTCAAGTTCCTTTCCGCCGTTCGGGCTGGTAGACGCCCGTCGGCGCGAGTGATGTGGTCCGACAGAGAGTGAGCGTGCGGACGAACTCGCGCGAGAAGCTTCGCGCCGCTCTATGATACCCGGTCGGCTCGGCGATCGTGTAACAAAACGAAACGAGGGTACTGGGTCAGTTTGAGGAACGACCCCCCCTTGTCCCCCCCTTAGCAAGGGGGGGAA
>JBGPMX010000174.1:0-8633 GCA_041487215.1 Planctomycetia bacterium
CATGGCACGCTCTTCCTTGACGAGGTCAGCGAGATCTCGCCCAAGGCCCAGGTCGACCTGCTGCGCGTGCTCCAGGACCTGCGGTTCGAGCGGCTGGGGGGAGAGCAGACCATCGAGGTGGACGTGCGGGTCGTGGCCGCAACCAACCGCGACCTGGACGAATGTGTGCGCCGCGGCAGGTTCCGCGAGGACCTCTACTACCGGCTCAACGTCATCCCGATCCGCATCCCGCCGCTACGCGACCGCTGCGACGACATCGTGCCACTCGCATACCACTTCCTGAAACGGTTCGCCGAGCGAACCGAGAAGGAAGTGAACGACTTCTCCACCCCCGCGCTTGAGGCCCTCACCCGATACCGCTGGCCGGGCAACGTGCGGCAGCTCGAGAACGTCATCGAGCGGGCAGTGGTCCTGGCTCGGATGAAGACCATCGACCTGACCGACCTGACCGATCCCGTGGTGGGCCGCGATCGATCCGCCACGGTCTCTACCGACAACCTGGCGGCGCTCGAGCGCGCCACGATCGCCCGCGTACTCGCCGACACCGACTGGAACCTCTACCAGGCCGCCAAGCGGCTCGGTATCAGCCGGACCACGCTGTACAGCAAGATCCGCAAGCACCAGATCGAGCTCGCCCAAGGCGCGCCCGAGCCCCAGGCACGCGGAGCGCGCTGAGCCCCCTCCCATGCGCCGAATCCGCCCCGCAGCAGTGACCGAGTCGCGCGATCAGCCCGGCGAGCTTCACTCCGCTCGGCGCCGCAAAAGCGGGCCACTACAACGCGTGCCCGCGGATATGATCGCCCCGCGCGATGCGACCCACGAGATCGCCCCAGGAGCCGTCCGCTCCCCGGTCCAACTCCGGCACCGTGATCGGATCGTGCGGCGACTCAAACCCCCGGCCTGCCGTTCGTGCGATCTGTACCGGCCCCCGCTGCCGCTCGTCTCGCGTTTTTCGATTCGGTGTGCGATTCACGGCTGAAGTCCTTTCGATGCCCGATGGATTCACGTCGAGCTGCCCCAAACAAAACCGTGCCGTAGACGCACGGCACCGGCCGGGCGGGCCTTGTTCGGCTTTGTCAGGCGCTCCTGCCCTGACTGCGCTGCTGCCCTGACTGCGGACCCACGTCTCGTCCGCAGCCACGAGCCTTTTGCATTGCAAGTTCGATGCCAGGGGCCAGCCCAGCCGGGATCGGGATCTGAGCGTATGTTCACTGGCAGGAAATCGGCACAACTGCGCATGGGCACGGGGATGGCCATGGGGCGGGCAGCGACGGGCCCCCGGCCGAGCGGAGCAAGAGGCTCAGCCGTCGCGGAGCATCTCGCGCGCGGCGTTGTAACCGCACGCCCCCATCACCCCGCCCCCCGGGTGCGTCGCCGCACCACAGAGGTAGAGCCCACGGATCGGCGTCCGGTAGTTGGCATAACCGGGCACCGGGCGCATGAAGAACAGCTGCCCGAGCGTCATAGCGCCCTGGAAGATGTTCCCGCCGGTCAGGGCGAAGCGCCGCTCGAGGTCGAGCGGCGAGAGGACCTGGCGGGCGATGACCGCGCGGCGGAAGTTCGGCGCATACTCGTTCAGGACGTCAAAGCACCGGTCGGCGAACGCCTCCTTGACGTCATCCCAGGTGCCGCTCTGCAGCCGGGTGGGTGCGTACTGAACGAACATCGACATGAGGTGCTTGCCCGGCGGCGCGACCGTCGCATCGACGACGCTCGGAATCGTGCACTCCAGGATCGGCAGCTCCGAGGGCCGGCCGTACTTCGCATCGTCGTAGGCGCGTTCAATGGTGTCGAGCGTCGGGGCGATGTGGATGGTGCCGCGGTGCTGGGGCCCGGCGTCGCTGCCGGGCAGCGCGGCGAAATCGGGTAGCTCGCCGAGCGCCACGTTGATCTTGAGCGACGGGCTTGTGTAGTCGATGCCGCGCACCGCCTCGAGGAAATCGCCGGGCAGCTCCGATGCGGCGACGAGCTTGAGGAATGTGACGGCGGCGTCGGCGTTGGAAACCACGCGGCGGGCGCGGAACTCCGTGCCGTCCTCGAGGGCCACGCCGTGCGCCCGGCCGTCCCGCACAAGGATCCGGCGCACCGGCGCGTTCACGCGGATCTCGGCACCGCGGGCGCGCGCGGAGGAGGCCAACGCCTCGCTGATCCGCCCCATGCCGCCGCGCACATACCCCCACACGCCGCGCACGCCGTCGCACTGCCCCATGACGTGGTGAAACAGCACGTAAGCGGTGCCCGGCATGGACGGCGCGGCCATGGCCCCGATGACCGCGTCGGTGGCCAGCGTCGCCTTGAGCTCGTCCGACTCGAACCAGCGATCGAGGATCGGCCGGGCGGCACCGGTGAGGATCTCCAGCGCCCGCGGCCCGTCCCGGCCCAGCCGCGTGAACCGCCAGCCGATCCGGGCCAGCCGGGCCAGATCCCCCAGGCGGCCGGACCAGGGATCGGGCGGCGTCTCGAGCAGCAGCGGTTCGACGAACGCCGCCACCCGCTCGAGCATCCGCTCGTAACGCGGCAACGCCTCGGCGTCGCGCCGCGAGAACTTGCTCACCTCGCGCGCGTTCTGCGCCGCATCCGGGCCCAGCAGCAGGTGCCGCCCGTCAGGAAACGGGGTGAACGAAGAGGGGTTGCGCGCCAGCATCTCGAAGCCATAGCGCTTGAGCTCGAGCTCGCGCACAATCTCCGGCCGCAGCAGGCTGTTCACGTACGACGCGGTCGAGACGCGGTAGCCCGGCCAGAGCTCCTCGGTCACGCACGCGCCGCCCACGAGCTCCCGCCGCTCCAGCACCAGCACCGCCAGCCCAGCACGGGCCAGGTACGCCGCGGTGACCAGGCCGTTGTGCCCCGCCCCGATGATGATGGCGTCGTGATCGCGTCTCATCACTCCAACTCGCGCGCCAGGCCGGAATCGTCCGGCGCAGCCTGCTCGCCCGGCGTCGCGGCGCTCCCCGCCGTCTTGGCGGGGGTGTCCGGCGCCGGCTCGGCGTCCAGCCTGCGCGGCGATCGAAACCAGGCGCCCCACCAGGGGAACGTCGTGACGAACACGACCATGCCAGCCAGGAAGACCCAGCCACTCCAGTGCGCGTGGTGCACGGACACCGAGGGGCCGGCGTTCCAGCCCGCGACCGACTCGTCCCACCCGCTCGAGACGCACAGGTGCGTGCAGCGCACGAAGAGCTCCGCGGCCTTGGCGTCGCTCAGCAGCATCCTGCCCGCCGTCCAGGCCAGCACGCCGGCACCGGCGAGCACCAGTACGGGCCAGCGGTTCATCCAGTCGGCGATCACCCCGCTCGCCGTCATGATGAACGCGATGCTCAGGAACAGCCCGAACAGGATGAGCCAGGGGTGCTCGCCCGCCGCCCCGGCCACCGCCAGCATGTTGTCCAAGCTCATCACGAAGTCGGCGAGGATGATCGTCCAGATCGCCTCGAACATGCTCTCGGCGTGCCGCACCCGCTGCTCTTCCTCCTCCTCTTGGAGCAACTTCATCGCGATCCACACCAGCAACAGCCCGCCCAGGAAGCTAAGCAGAGGCACATCGAGGAGGTACGCGAGCAGCCAGGTGAAGAGCACGCGCAAGCCGATGGCCCCCCCTGCCCCGGCCAGGATCGCCATGCGTCGCTGCCGGCGCGGCAGCCGGTGCGACGCCAGCGCGATGACCACCGCGTTGTCTCCGCTCAGGACGACGTCGATGGCAAGGATCAGCAGGACGGAGCTGACCGATTCCCAGCCTGTGGTCATGCGGCCCCCCGGTGAAGGCAAGGGTGAACGTCTATTGAACGGCATTTGCGCGCGGGCGCCTACCGGAATCGAAGCAGAGCGGCGTCGTCCGGAGACCCGCGGCGAGGAACCGTCGATGCAAGCGGCCGGTGGGCACGGGCGCCCATGCACGATACAGTGGAACGGGCGCCTCTCCTGTCTCGGCTGCGGCGCCAACCATTTTCCGAGGTGTTGCCGATGAGCGACCTGGACCGATACTACGCCGCCTGCTGCCAGACCAATTTCCCCTGCCCGCGTTCACGCGACGAGGTCGCCAGCCGGGTGGACCGCATGCTCGAAATGATCGATGCGGCGGTGATGGGCTACGAGCCGTTCTTCCCTGTTCGCCTGGTGGTCTTCCCTGAGTTCGCGCACTCGCCGCCGGTTTACTTCACGGTGCGCGAGCTGGCCGAGCGGCTCGCCCTGCCCGTTCCCAACGAGCACACCGAGCGTTACGCGCGCCGCGCTGCCCAGCACGGCATTTACATTCAGACGGGGACGTTCCTGGAGCGCGACCCGGAATACCCGGACGCGGTCTTCAACACGACCTGCCTGATCGGCCCCCAGGGCGTGCTGTCGAAGTACCGCAAGACGCACCCGTGGGTCCCGTGGGAGGTGCACGCCAGCCCGCATGATGTGGCCGGCTACTCCGCCGATCCGTTTCCCGTCGTTGCGACCGAGATCGGGCGGCTCGGCGTGGCCATCTGCTACGACTGGCTGTTCCCCGAGGCAATCCGCCAGCTCGCGCTGCGGGGGGCCGAGCTGCTCATCCGCGTCTCGGCGTACATGGACCCCTGGGGCACCGCATCCCCCATGGACTGGTGGACGATCGTCAACCGCTGCCGGGCGCTCGAAAACACGGCGTACGTCGTGGCCGCGAACCAGGGCGCCGACTGGAAAAATTATCCGCCGTTCAGCTGGCCGGGCGGCAGCATGCTGGTCGACTACGACGGCCGCATCATCACCCAGGCGGAACCGGGGCCGGGCGAGCGGATTGTGGTCGGCCCCATCGATCTCGCCGCTCTCCGCGCCGAGCGTGCGCGGCGGCGCGGCCATGCCATGCTCGCGCACCTGCGCACCGAACTCTACCGGTCGCACATCCCATCGGTCTACCCGCCGGCCCAGGCCGCCGGGAACTGGCCGATCTCGATCGAGGGGAACAACCGGGCGATCGCGGCAGCGAAGCGGGCCATCGCGGCCCGAGAAGAGAACTCGCCGTGACGCATCGCGCGCGATCGCATGCCATGGGCATGCCAATGAAGCGGCCGGCTGGTTCACGGCGCGAAGCAGTCCTCTGATGGGTCACATAAGGCCACCGGAAGATCCTTCGCTGCGCTCGTGCCTCGCTTCACTCAGGATGACAGTTTGCGCTCGTGCCTCGCTTCACTCAGGATGACAGTTTGCGCTCGTGCCTCGCTGCGCTCAGGATGACAGGCTACTGTCATTCGAAGAGTGCGGAGTACTAGGAAACGCCGAGCGAGGACCCAGGACGGACCATCCTGTCTGTCGCACGATGACGGACAGCATGGTCCGTCCTACAGAACGAACGGTTGGTTCGACGTGAAGGCCGGGCAGCCCGCCGCTCCCTCGACCCGCGGATTCTGAGCAACGATCCACTCGCACACCGGCCGCCCCTGAACCAGGTGCTCTTCCACGATCCTTTCCATCCGGTCCGCGTTCAACCCCGCGTACCAAGTGCCGCCGGGGTAGACGACAAGGATCGGGCCGTTGCGGCATACGCCCAGGCAGTCTGCCTTGGTACGCAGCACGGTATCGCCATCGAGTCCGCGGCGGCGCAGGGCTTGCTTGAGCGCCTTCCATGCCGCCTTGCCCGCGTGCGCTCCGCAGCAATCGGGACCAACGCACATCAAGAGATGCCAGCGGTATCGACCGAGCAATAGGCTCTCCGCTCGTTCTCTCAGTTTCTTGAGGTGCACGGGCAATGACCCCGAGCCACTGTGCCGGTTCCGATCGTACAACACCTCCATCCTAACGTGCCCGTGGAGCCAATCACAACGCTGCACCCACCGGGGTAGTGGCTCCGTTCCCCCCTTATGTGTAGTCGGGTTTCTCCGAAACCCACTCTGGGTCTCGGAGAGACCCAGCTACATGCCCTAAGGCTAGGACAGGGGGGGGTCGTTCTTCAAACTGAGCCACTACCACCGCCGGCCTGAAGCCGCCGGCTCGCTGAAGCGCGGCGGGGTACCAGCTTCGCTTCGCGGGGCCCCTGCCGACCCATTCGCTCTAAATTAGGGCCCATCGGGCGGATGCGGATCGCGGCGCGCTCGGCGGCGATCGGCCGAGCGCGCCCGCGGGCACAGCTCGAAGCGGCAGGAACCCGAGATCCCACTTCTGGATAGAGCCCACCGTCCCGAATAGCCGATCTAGACCCATGCCACCGTCCGCATTGCGCAAAGGAGTGCGCATGTCAGGCCCCCGTCGCCGAACCCCCCGCACCGGGCAGCATCTTCGCCTGGAACACCTCGAGCGGCGCTGCCTCCTCACCGGCACCGCCACGCTGCACAGCCAGGTGCTCGACATCGCGGGCGATGGATCCGCCAACGTCATCTCGGTCGTCCTGGATCCCGTCGACGCGCGCGTGCGGGTCGTGATCGACGGCGTCGACGCCCACCCGGACGGCTTCGCGATCGCTCGCGTCCAGAGCGTCCGCATCGACGGGCTCGACGGGAACGATCGGATCGACATCGATGAAGCGATCGCAGTCGGCTCGCAGATCTTCTGCGGTGCGGGCGACGATACCGTGTGCGGTGGGTCCGGCAATGACACGGTGGACGCTGGCGCCGGCAACGACTCGATCATGGGGCGCCGCGGCGACGACCTGCTGATCGGCGGTGCGGATTCGGATCTGCTCCGGGGCGGGGCGGGCAACGACTGCCTGAGGGGGGGAGACGGGCCGGACGACTTGCGCGGCGGCACGGGCTCCGACACACTCCGCGGCGGGGAAGATGCGGACACGCTCTTCGGCAATGCGGGGGACGACAGCATCGATGCCGGAGCGGGAAACGACCTGGTCGAAGGGGGAGACGGCAACGACACCGGCTCGGGCGACGCGGGCGACGACACGCTGCACGGCGGGCACGACAACGATCAGCTGGCCGGCGGCCGAGAGAACGCCACACGGTTCCGGCCGGACGAAGTGAACTCCCTGCGCGGCGATGACGGCAATGACACGCTGGCCGGCGGCGACGCCGACGACCTCCTCGAAGGAGGCGCCGGGAACGACCTCATCCTGGGCCGGGCGGGGGACGACACGGCCGACGGCGGGACCGGTGACGACTCGATCAGCGGCCAGCAGGGCGACGACATCCTGTTCGGTAGTCTCGGCGAGGACACGATCGTCGGGGGGCGCGGCGGCGACATTCTGGACGGGGGCACAGGCGGCGATTCTCTCGATGGGTCAACGGCCGACGACATCCTGATCGGCGGCCTGGGCAACGACACCGTCACGGGCGGTCGCGGCGGCGACCTGTTCGCCCCCCTCCAGGCCGGCGACTCCCGCACCGACTTCGCCAGTGGAAGCGACAGCGACGCCGGCGACGCGGTCGTTACCGGAACCTTCAGCGACCCCGGCCTGCTCGGTGACCGCACCGATCTCTTGGCGGGCGCGCCCGACGTCAACATCCGAACTCACGTCACGGGCAGCATCGATTACAGCGGCCACACGAACCCGCCGAGCTACGGGCCGCATCACCCCAGCCCGCTCTTCTCGGGCATCTACCTGAGCGAGCAAGCCGACGCGGACCTGGTGCACAACCTTGAACACGGTCACGTCTGGATCAGCTACAACCCGGCGCTCCTGGATGCCAGCGACATCTTGCGGCTCCAGTACCTGGTCGCGGCCTTCGGGGCGGGCAAGGGGATCGTGCTCACCCCGCGCAGCGGCAACGCCACGGCCATCGCACTGGTCTCGTGGGCGCACCTGGAGCAGCTCACCAGCCTCGATCTCACCGAGGCGCGTGAGTTCATCCTGACCAACCGGGGCCACGCGCCGGAAGGGTTCGCGATCCCGTGAGCGCGGCCGCCAACACCCATGCTCAGCGGCCGAGGTTCTCGAACAGGTAGAGACCCGACTTGCCCGGGCAGACCAGGTCGATGTCCCCGTCGCCGTCGATGTCCGTGGCCACCATCTGAAGGCCCGTGCCGGCGCTGCCGCGCGCAAAATCCTCGAGCGCCTGCCGGTCCTTGGCCTCTTTCGGCGCGTTCCGCGCCGGCTCCCCCTCATAGACGACGTGCTTCCGCCAAGCGCCGGACGAGCGATCGAAACTGAACCAGTACACGCACGGCGCGTCGGTCGCACCCGGCTCGGTCTCGTGCGCGTACACGCGCTTGCCGGTGACCAGATCCGGCTCGCCGTCGCCGTCGAGATCGGCGACGAGCAGCGTGTGCACCTGCGAGAAGCTGGTATCGATATCGCGGCGTTCCCACTGCCGCATGCCGCCTGGCGCCTTCTTCTGGTGCAACCAGTGCAGCCCGTAGTTGTGCCCCATGCCCCAGATCACGTCGGCCAGTCCGTCGCCATCCGCGTCGCGCCCGAGAATCATGATTCCGGCCGCACCCAGCTGAAAATCGGCGTGGAACACCCAGCGATCTGCCGCGGCCGCGGGCTGCTGGTACCAGCCCTTCGGCGTGATGATGTCCAGCCGGCCGTCCCCGTCGAGGTCTCCGTAGCCCACGCCGTGGCCGGCGCCTTCCGTCCCCAGATCGTGCCGCAGCCACTTCACCTCGGGCTTCTGCGCGGCCAACTCGTACCACACCACGGTGTTCACCGTGTTGGGCAGGAAATCGAGCGCGCCGTCGCCGTTGATGTCAACCAGCTCCCCGGCCTCGCTCGGCCCCGGCATGTCGATGTC
>JBGPMX010000175.1:0-8596 GCA_041487215.1 Planctomycetia bacterium
GATCTTCCCCGCGATCAGTCTCTGGGTGCTCAGCCGGCCCGGTGCGCGGGCCGCCTGTGTGCGCGGGCGATCGGAGGCGCCCCGCCCGTGAGCGACCTCGCAAGCCTCTTGGGCCCGCTCGCCGGTCCGGAGTGCCGCAGGTTGACACGCCGGGGCTGGTTGTTCCTGGTTCGCACGCTGCTCGGGGCGGCTTGCACGGGGGTCGTGCTCGTCGCGTGCTGGCTCTGGTGGCTGCTCGAGCGGCTGGATGCCTCGTTCCGGCCGGGCGCTTCGTTCGGCATCGCGCTCGGCATCTGCGCGGCCATGCCGGTCACCCTGGCGCTCCTGCTCTGTCCCGCGGTGCTGGCAGGTGTGCTGGCGGGGGAGAAGGACCGCGGCACGCTGGCTCTGTTGCTCGCTGCGCGCGTGACGGCGCTGGAGATCGTTCTGGCGCGGCTCGCGTCGCGTCTTGCGCAGGTGGTGATGATCCTGCTCGCGGGCCTGCCGGCCGTCGTGCTGCTCGCCATGCTGTCCGGTCTTGGCGGCGCGGCGATCGGTGTCCTGGTGCTGCTGCCGTTTGCCGTCGCGCTGGGCGGCAGCGGCATGGCGCTCGCTGCCTCGGCCCTCTCACGCCGTGGGCGGGATGCGCTCTTGGCCGTTTACCTGCTCGACCTTCTCTTCCTCATCGCCCCCCTGTTCAGCGCGGTGTCCGGTTTTCTCCCGCTAGCCGAAAGGCTTGGAGCGCTGAATCCGTACCGCGGCCTGTCGCGGATCATCCAGGGCGATGCGTGGGGCGGGGCCGAGTCGATCGCGCTCTGGACGCTGCTCGGCGTCGCCGGCACCGGCCTGGCCGCCTGGCGGCTGCGCCCCGCTTATCTCCGGCAGATCGGCGGCACGGCGCGGCGCCGCGACGCGCGGCGTGGCCGCGTTCCAGCGGTTGGGGATCGCCCGGTGCTCTGGAAGGAGCTTTACATCGAGCGCGCCGCAGCTATGGGAAGGTTCGGCCGGCTGCTCGGCTGGCTCATTGTGCTCCTGCTCTTGGGCGCCGCCGGCTCACTCGCGTTCTTGATCGCCTGGCACCGCTGGGTCTATCCCAACCCGACCGAGGAGTTGTGGGCGGCGGGGCTGCTCGAAACGCTGGTGCAGTCCGCGACCACGCCCGTGAGCTGGTTGCTCCAATGGGCGATCGGGCTGCGTGCGGCGGTCGGCATCGCCTCGGAGCGGGAACGCGCGACGTGGGACGGCCTGCTCCTGACGCCGCTCGAAGGGACGGAGATCATGTGGGCCAAAATCTGGGGGAGCCTGTACGCGCTGCGCGGGCTCTTCCTGGCCGCGCTGATCGCCTGGGCGCTGGCGGTGCTGCTCGGCGCTCTGGAGCTGACTAGTTTCTTGAGCTGGTTGCTGCACGTGCTGGTCATCGGTTTCTTCATGGCTGCTGTTGGCTCGTGGATCTCGCTCACGGCGCCGAGTGCTACGCGTGCCATGGCGATCACGATCGGCATCTGGCTGGGGGCGATCGTCGTCATGGCGACGATCGCCACGATCGTGGTCCTGTTCGGCGCGTTGATCGTCATGCTGGTGTGGCTGTCGGCCGTGCGCCTGGGCCTGGCCGCGATGGCGGGGGGCCCGCCCGTTCCCGTGTCGTTCGGCACGGCGTGGAACGCGACCTACCTGGTGCTGTATCTTGCGAGCGGGCTGCTCATCGCTTTCATGTGCCGCTTTCGTTTCGACCGCTTCGCGGGCCGCACGCCCTCGCGCGCCGCGACCGGGGGTCCACCCCCCACGCAGGGCAGAGACGAAGGGCCCGCCCAAAAATAACTGGGTCTTCGGCGATTTCAGTGGGTAACCGAGGACAGACTACGGATTCCCCTTGTCGTGCGGCGTGGGCCCGTCGTTGAAAGAGAGAATCCGCCGAGACGCACCCGCGCGCTCCATCGCAGGTGCAACGGCAGTTCGATGTGGGGCACGCGGCGGATTCTCTCTTTCAAGTCGGTCCCCCGTACAAGGGACGGGCAAACAGGCCCCCGGCCTGCATCGAAGAAAGGACGTGCTCATGCCTCGCTCCTGGATTTATGTCATGGCTCTGACGATCGCCGCGTCCCCCGCCGTGGCCGACGGGCCGCGCGACAACCTGCCCGATCAGGTACGGCCCGTCCCGCCGCCGGGCATCGAGCTGCCGGACGCGGACCGCGCGGAGCTCGAGGCGGGCGTCCGCGCCCTGGGCGAGCAGATCACGTCGCTCACCGCGGCGCTCAAGGACAAGCCGGCGCTCGCCGAGCTGCTGCCCGACGTGGAGATCTATCACAAGGCAGTCGGTTGGGCACTCGCGTACAACGAGTTCTTCAACGCCCGCGAGATCCCGGTCGCTCGGGCAATGCTCCAGCAGGGCCGCGCGCGTGCCCGGCAGCTCGCCGAAGGCCAGGCGCCCTGGACCACGGCCAGCGGGCTGGTCGTGCGCGGTTACGTCTCGCGGATCGACGGCTCGGTGCAGCCCTATGGCCTCGTCGTGCCGGCTTCCTACCAGGCGCGCGATGCGCGGCCGCGCCGGCTGGACGCTTGGTTCCACGGCCGCGGCGAGACGCTCAGCGAGCTGAACTTCATCGACGGACGCCAGCGGTCCGCCGGGGACTTTACCCCGGCCGATGCGTTCGTGCTGCACCCCTACGGCCGATACTGCAACGCGAACAAGTTCGCCGGCGAGGTCGATCTCTTCGAGACGCTCGACCACGTGCGGCGGCATTACCCCATCGACGAGAACCGCATCTGCGTGCGCGGCTTTTCGATGGGCGGGGCCGCGTGCTGGCAGTTTGCGGTGCACTACGCCGGGTTGTGGGCGGCCGCGGCGCCCGGAGCCGGTTTCTCGGAGACCGCTGATTTCCTCAAGGTCTTCCAGAGCGAATCGGTCCAGCCGACCTGGTATGAGAAGAAGCTCTGGCACCTCTACGACTGCACCGACTACGCCGCCAACCTCGCCCAGTGCCCGGTGGTCGCGTATAGCGGCGAGATAGACCGGCAGAAGCAGGCGGCTGACATGATGGCCGCGAGGCTGGCCGACGAAGGGATCAAGCTGGTGCATATCATCGGCCCCCAGACGGCGCATGCGTACCACCCGCGCGCCAAGGAAGAGATCAGCCGCCGCATCGACAGCATTGTGGCACGGGGACGCGATCCGCTGCCGCCCCGGATCCGCTTCACCACGTGGACGCTGCGCTACAACCAGAGTCTTTGGGTCGTCGCCGACGGCCTGGAGCAACACTGGGAACGAGCCCGGGTGAACGCCGAGATCGCCGATCCGCACACGGTGCGGGTGAGCACGGCGAACATCTCCGCTCTCACGCTGACCATGCCCCCCGGCCTCTGCCCGCTCGATCCCACCGCACTGCCGGAGGTCGTGATCGACGGCGTGGAACTCGAGGCGGCGCCCGTCCTCTCCGACCGTTCCTGGACCGCCCACTTCCGTAAGGCGAAATCGGCCGCCAACGCGTCCGGGGGACGCGATCATCCTTCCTGGTCTCTGGTGAAGAGCCTGGACGACGGCACGCTGCACAAACGCCACGGACTCCAGGGCCCGATCGATGACGCCTTCATGGACCGCTTCCTGTTCGTCCGCCCGACGGGCCAGCCCCTGCACGAGAAAACGGGGCGCTGGGCGGCCGCGGAAATGCAGCACGCGCTCGAGCACTGGCGCCGGCAGTTTCGCGGCGACGCCCCGGTGAAGGACGACAGCGCGGTGAGCGATGACGACATCGCGTCGAGCAACCTGGTCCTCTGGGGGGACCCGCGGAGCAACCAGCTGCTCGGACGCATCGCCGATAAGCTGCCGATCGGGTGGGACGAGCAGGCGCTGCGCGTTGGGCCGGAAACGTACGATGCGGACCGGCACGTGCCGGTGCTGATCTATCCCAACCCGCTCCATCCCCAACGCTACGTCGTGCTGAACAGCGGCTTCACGTTCCGCGAGTACGATTACCTCAACAACGCACGGCAGGTCCCCAAGCTCCCGGACTTCGCCGTCGTGGATGTCGACGTCCCCGTCTCCTCGCGGCTGCCGGGCGGCATTGTCAACGCGGGGTTCTTCGACGAGCGCTGGGAGCTGGGCAAGGGCCAGGGAAGGGGACATTGACATTGATCCAATCGTCCAGAACCGCTACCAGATTGGGAGCGTATGCCCACGGGATCCTGTGCCCTGGTTTGGCCCAGGCGGTTTCCGTCATGCCGTGCGGCCGACTCGCTCCCGAGCGGCGACGCAGTGCCAACACGGAGGTTGGACCGGGTGGACTCGGCAGTTGCAACGCGGGCGATCGCACGCGACCGGCAGCCTGACGCGGCTGGCGTGCGAGGCGCGGGCGATCGCGCGGGCGACCCGCGATGGCTCGTGCCGGCCGCGCTTGTGTTCCTGCTTCTCGGCGTTGCCGTCCGGTTGGTTCGCTACCTCGCCTGCTTCCCGCTCACCGGGGACGAGTGCTTCCTGGCGGTCAACTTGCTCGACCGCGACGCCAGCGATCTCCTACGCCCGCTCGAGTATCACCAGGTCTGCCCCGCGCTCTTCCTCTGGATCGAACTGGGCGTTGTCCGGCTGTTGGGGTTTTCCGAGCTCTCGCTACGGCTGTTTCCCTGCCTGGCGAGCATCGCGAGCGTTTGCCTGTTCCGTTGGCTGGCGGGCCGCTTCCTGCGCGGCACGGCGCTCGTCCTGGCTGTAGCGGTTTTTGCCGTTTCCTATTACCCGATCCGGTACGTGGCCGAGGTCAAGCCGTACGGGTGCGATCTGGCCGTCTCGCTGGTCCTCACGGGATTGGCGCTCCACTGGTGGCGCGACCGCGCCCGGACGCGCTGGCTCTGGGCGCTGGTCGTGGCGGCACCGATCGGCTTGGCGATGTCATACCCCGCCGCGTTCCTGGTGGGCAGCATCGGCGTGATGATCGGTTTCGGCTTGGCCGTTGATCTGCGCTGCCGGCAGGGTTTCCGCAGGGGATTCGCTCGGGTGTGGCTGCCTGCCGCCGTGTACGTGGCTGTTTCGATCGCGACGGGAATCACGGTCTATGCTCTCTTCGCGCGGGCGCAGCACGACGATGCCCTGTGCAGCCCGATCGGTGCTTACTGGGCGTCCTGCTTTCCGCCGCTCGGCCGCCCGGGCGAGCTCGTACGGTGGCTGGTGGCGACGCACACGGGACATATGTTTGCTTACCCGGCAGGCGGGGGCCGGGGCGGGAGCGTGCTTTCTTTCGTGCTCTTTTTTGGCGGGGTAACGGTGCTAATCCGGCGGGGATTAACGGCGCCGCTAGCCTTCCTCGGATTGCCCTTCGTGTTGACGTTCAGCGCCGCCGCCCTGCACCTCTACCCCTACGGCGGCAGCACGCGCCTGGCGATGCATCTGGCGCCGGCGATCTGCGCGCTCACGGGCTTGGGAGCGGCATCGCTCCTGGAACGGGCGGGCACCCGGCTGCGTTGCGTCGGAACAGGCGCGGTGTGCGCATCCCTCGCCGCGCTGGGCGTGGCGGTGATCGTTCTGGACCTGGTCCACCCGTACAAGACAGAGCACGACCGTCGCACGCGGGACTTTGCGCGATGGTTCTGGACCGCCCAGGCGAACCACGGGGAAGTTGCTTGTGCCTGGACCGATCTGCGCGAGGGTTTCTTCCCCCGCCGCTACTCGTGGCGCTCGATGGCCCAATATCTTTGCAACCAGCGAATATACTCGGCACGGCACCGGAACGGGGGCGGACCCCCCCGATGGGCCGCCATCTCCGCGGAGCACCCGTTGCGTTGCGTGGTGTTCAGCCTGCCGGGACGCGAGCGTGATGAGCGGGCGTTCGATGAGTGGCTGCGGCGCATGCGGGCGAATTACCGTTGGGTGGGGTTCGAGAAGCACGAATTCCACGAAACGGGCGAACGCCCGGAGACGCATCCCGAGCGGATCGAGGTATACGAGTTCATCCCGGCGCGCCGTACTCTTGGGGATCCTCCCCGGTCAGAGAAATCCAGATAGTCCCGTCGCTCAGCCGGTGCGCGGCGGCCAGTGGGAAGAGTTCCATGATGTACCGGTGAGCGGACTTGCCGACCTCGCGCCGTTGCACCAGGATATGGCGAATGTTGTACGACCGCAAAACGCTTGCGGCGCCGTCCGCATCGCGCCGGCGCGCCGCATCGTCGATCGTCTCCCCCTGCGACAAGCGCAGCAGACTGCCCAGCACCGGCTGCCGTAATAGCTCGCGCCGGTCCTCGTCGCGGCACCGCGACAGCATGCCGCCCACGCGGGGCAACTCGTGGACCGTCTGGTACAGGGCACAAGCGTAGTCCAGCACGCCGCTCGACCGGACGGCGCTGCCCGCTCCGAACGGCAGGTCGATCACGCTGCCGCCGCGGCGCGTCAGTTCGCGTAGCTCCGAGGGGGGCTGGATCCGTGTGGTCGGGAAGGGAGCCGCCACGAACTCGAACGCGGTGCAGGTCGCCAGGCCGATCGCCCACTTACTCCGGCGTGCCCGCAGCAGGGTGCGCAGCCCGAACCCCGCCAGGATCCCGATCGCCAGGGTGCCGATTCCCATGAACCGAGCTGGCGCGCGGCACATTCGAATGCCGGGTACCCATTGCAAGGCCGCGTACGGCATCGGCAGGTCGAACTCACGTCCGTGAATGCACAGTGTGTTCTTCGAGCGAATCATCAGCACCGGGCCCAGGGCGAAGACCACCACAACGGCGCTCATCGCGGCCCAGTAGTGGATGTCGGACCATGCGGCGGGCCGTCGCCGCCATGCCAGCGCCACCAACGCGATGATCCCCACCCCCAGGTAAAGCTGCCGCTCGGTGTTGTTCTTGCCCCACCGGCCGAGGATCGGATGGTGCATCGGCGGCAGCAGGAAACTCGCCACCTGCGCGCTGCGGATCCAGGTGTCTTTGCGCTGCGGAATGGATCCGCCGTCTGCGACCCGGAGCGGTGACTCGGAGTCCTGCTGCGTCGCCGCGGCAAGCGGGATGGCGAACACTCCGACCACCGCACCGGCCAGACCGAGTTGCGCCAGGGTTCGCCGCGCTGCCGGGAGGCCGTTTCGCCAGAGCCACCACACGAGCGTCGCGCCCGTAAAGATCACGAGGTGCAGCGCATAGTGCAGGTCCGTCCACAGCGTGAGACCCAAAACGATCCCCGCCCCGAGCGCGTGAAGCGGCGCACCCTCGCGCAACCGCAGCAACAACAGCACGTAAAACGGTATCCAGTGAGCGGACACCATCATCATGTGGCCGTCCAGATGGGCCAGGCGGAACGGGCTGAGCGTGAAAACGCAGGCGGCAAAGAGAGCCGCTCGGTCATCGCCGAGCACCCGCCGGGCAAGGAGGAACGCACCCCAACCACCCACCACCAGAGAGCCGAAGGCCCAGGTGTTATAGGTGCCGGCCAACCCCAAGTACGCTCGAAACGGGTACAGCAGCGCGGCGTGGAGGATCGCGTGCGTGTGAAAAACAACGGAGTGACGATGGGGATAGAGGACGAGTTGCGTGAACAGCGGGTTGGCACCGAGTTCGAGCGCACGCTGCGTGCGCCAGATGTCCCAGAGGAAAAGAAGGTTGTCCCCGGGGCGCCCGGGGATTTCCCGCGTGGGGTGTTCGAAGGCGGGCCAGGTGAACAGGATGCTCAGGGCAGCGAGCAGTGCGATCACGCACGCGTGCCGCCGCGCTCCGCACGGTTTGGTCGGCTCGGAATACCATCCCGCGTCGCCCGGCCGCGGCGCGACGTCACGCGCGATGCCAAGATCCATCACGCCGGTACCCAACCCGCCCTTCCTTTCCGCGTTCCGGGGTGTCTTCCCGGCAACCGCCTACTCCGTCAGGCGCTGCGGCTCGTAGCGATGGACGTCGAGCGGGTAATCCCGCACGCGAATCCCAAAAACGTCGAGCAACTCCGCGGACCACGGCGGCCAAGCGGTCCAGCGCGCCGACAGCGTCCAGCCTGTGCCGCACGGGATGCGGGCCACGCCGAGCAGCAAGATCAGAAGGATGATGCCGCCGACGATCAGCGCTCGGGGGCGCTGCGGCACGAAGTGCCCGGCGTGCGCACCGGACAACAACCTTCTCACGCGGAGCAGCACGAGGTGCGGACTGCGTACCAGATTCAGCCCGGTGCCCGCGTACGCCTGCTGCCCGTAGCACCGCCGTGCCATGCGGGCCAGGCAGTGGGCGTAATCCGCGGCGGAGTGACCGGACAGCAGGACCTGATCATCGCAGAGGTATTCCCGGTGCCGCGCCGCCTGAAGCGATATCCACCAGCACACCGGGTGAAACCAGAAGAGAACCTCCACGAGTCGCTGCACGAAGAGGATCACCGCGTGCCCGTGCTGGACGTGGGCCCATTCGTGACGGAGTATCATCTCCAGCTCCGGCTCGTTGAGCCGTCGGGTGTCGTCCGGCAGGAAGATGACCGGGCGGTGCAGCTGCCAGCACATGGCGCTCACCAGTCCGGGTACCTCGCGCGCGGAGGCGGTGTGGCGATCCCCGGTGATTCGCTCGAGAATCTTGCAAACTCGCGGGTCGCGGCACGGGACCGCGCGCCGCGTGAGAGCACGCATCCGGTACGCGCTCCATGCGAGCCGCAACGCAGCCGCGGCTCCCCCCAGCCCCCAGCAGCCGA
>JBGPMX010000176.1:0-8589 GCA_041487215.1 Planctomycetia bacterium
CAGACCCCCTTGTCCCCCAGGTACTTCTTGTTGCACTCGAGCAGATCGGCCCACTTGTTGGTCCAATGATCCACAAACGCCGGGGAATCGATGAGCTGGTCAATGACGCGGTCGCGCTTGGCGCGGGAGTCGGCGGCATCGGCCAGGAAGGCGCGGACCTGGTCGGTCGTCGGCGGCAGGCCGGTCAGATCGAGCGAGGCGCGGCGCAGGAATTCGGCGTCGGAGGTCAGCCCGGAGGGCAGGATCTTGAGCCGTTTGAGTTTCTGGTCCACCAGCGTGTCGACGTAGTTGTACTCGGCGACGTCCTGCCACTGGAATCCGGCGCGGTTCCCCATCACCGTGACGGCGGCGACGCCGAACTGCCCTTCGTAGCGGACGACGATCTGCGTCTCGCCGCGTCGCGCTGCGGTGACTTTGCCCTCCGGCGTGACAGTGGCCACGTCGGTGACCGTGCTCGAGAACACCGCCTCGCGGGTGACGTCGCGGGACGACCCGTCGGGGTAGTAGGCGATGACGGCCAGGGCCTGGTCGGCGCCGGCATCGGCCAGTTCCGGAGCACGCGGCAGGATCTCGACCCGGTTCGGCCGCGTCGTCTGGTCGGCGTCGGACTGCACCCCCTGGGCGATCCAGGTCTTGAGGATGTTGAAGGCCCGCGAGCCGGGCTCGAGTACGAAGCCGCCTTCGTGGGGCACGGCCTGGCTCGGCTTGAGCAGCATGAGGCTTTGCTCGGGCTGGGCGCGGTTGAAGCGGCGTCCGGACAGGTCATCGACCAGCGATTCGTGATCGAACGCGGGATCGTAGCCGCGCAGCGAGAGCCGGAACCCATTCCTGCCCTTCTGGGCGCCGTGGCAGGTGCCGGCGTTGCAGCCGAGCCGCGAGATGAGCGGTTCCACGTCGCGCAGGAAGCTGACGGGGGGCTCGGCCATGCTCCGCACCGCCACGGGCAGGTGAGCGTACTGCCCGCCCGCGGCGACGGTCACCTTGGCCATGCCCTCGGCGGCCGGCTCGATGTAGCCGTCGCCCGTGGCGCGCACGACGCCGGAATCCGCTTTGAATTCAGCGGCCGCGGTCAGGTCCACTTCGGTCCCAGCGTCGGTCTTGCCGCGCACCACGACGCGGCGGGTGTCGCGAGCGTTTTCGAGCACGAGCGCGCTCGGTTCGAGCACCAGGGCGACGATCTTCGGTTTCGCGGGCGCGTCGGGCGCCGCGGTGTCGTCGGCATAGCAGGGCGCGAGCCAGCCAGCGGCGAGCAGGACTGCGACGAAGGGAATGCAGGATCGCATGGTGTTCGCTTGTTGCGCGGGGTCCGGGGGGAAGTGGATCGAACGGGTCATAAGTCGGCTCCCTCGTTCGGGTGTTTTCGGCGCGTGCGATGCAGCGGGGCGGGTCGAGCGTTGCCCGAGTCGGGCGGCCGCATCGATCACGAACCAGGCTTGGGCACGATCTTCACGTGCACAGTGCTGTCCGGTATGACGTAGTCTTTGTCGCGCTTGCGTCCCTCCATCTCGGCAGAAGCGCGCACCTGGATATCGAATTCGGCTGGCGTCGCCGCGTCGGCCACACTGAGCTCGACCAGCGCAAGCGACTCGCCCTTGGGCACTTCGACGGCCGACAGCGACACATGTTGCGGCAACCCGCCGATCGGCCCCACCTTGACCACCCCGTCGAACGGGGCCTCGCGGCGGACGATGGCGGCCAGCCGCTTCTTGCTGCCTACAGCTATATTGACGTCTCGGTCCAAAACTTCAATGTGAAAAGGCCTTGCTACTTCCACGCGGATGGGCCGGAGTTGAATGGTCTCCTGCGTCCCCGCGACCTGCGTGGTGGCGGCGAGTTGCATGGTGAAGACGCCGACGGCCGGATTCTCGGGGCTCGATTGCAGGGTCAGCGTCAGCTCGTTGGCCTCCTTGGCGATCGTGCCGGCGGTGCCGCTGACGAGTCCCGGCGGCACGCCCGTTCCGTTGACGGCGATCGCTTCGGTGGCGGCCGCGGTCCGCTCGGCGGTGATCTTGAGCGTGCTCGAGTGGCCGTGCAGCACGCGGACCGAGCGATCGGCAACGGAGAACAGCACCGGCGGGGGCTCGCACACCGCGGCGGGCACGTGCACGGACTCCGGCGCGGCGTAGGCATTGCGCGGCGGCGGGACGGCGCGCCGCTCCATGGGCTTGGCACGCGGCCCCCCCTGCCCCAAGATCTCGAGGTCGAGCATCCGCAGCGCGGTGTCGCCGGCCGCCGAGAGCACGAGGAAGC
Source organism: Planctomycetia bacterium (assembly GCA_041487215.1). GTDB lineage: Bacteria > Planctomycetota > Planctomycetia > JALXBF01 > JBGPMX01 > JBGPMX01. Next base: position 2,251 of record JBGPMX010000176.1, read on the forward strand.
CGTCCTGTGCCCCTTGCGCGATCTCGCCCCCTTCGGCCGAGATACCGTCCAGCCGCTCCGGAACGGAGAGTTGGATGGGGCCGTTGTAGCCGTCGCGCACCGCCTGCACCTGCACGACTGCGCTGCCGCGGCGCGGGATGTTGACCACCTGCGGCACGACGCGCAGCGCGAAGTTCGTCCGCGCCGGGCGGGCGATGAGCCGGTAGCCGAAACCGGGCCCGCCTCGGCCGTGCAGATCCTCGACGACGAGCACGACGTGGTCCATGCCGCCCGGCGCTTGTAGGGTGAGCCGCGGGTCCAGATTGCCCGGCGCGTCGTCGGCGCCCGCGAGCCGATTCCCCTGGGGATCAAGCACGCTGAGCAGCGGATCGAGCCGCGCGCCGAGCGATGCGGCTTCGACGCTGAAGACCCAGTTCTGCCCGGCCTGCACGGGGAAGTTGTAGCGATCGACTTCGCCCGGCTGGGCGATGCGGCCGTTCATGATCGCCGCGTCGCGGAACCAGCGCTCTCCCGGCCCTTCGGGCTCGATCGTCTCGGGCTCATCGCCGAGCACCAGGTGAAACGGCAGCCGGGCCTGCGGGCCCTCAAGGCTCGCCGGCACCAGCACCTGAGCCGCGTCGGCCGCGGTGTGCAGCTTGAGCCGGCCGGGGGCCGAGTAGGTGCCGCCGAGCAAGGAGAGCTCGGCATCGCGGCCGCGCTGCCAGCCGAGCGGAAAGATGCTTTCCGCGTAGGCGAAGGATCCGAGCTTCAGGCGGTAATGGGCCGGCGAGCCGCCCGCGTACTTGGAATCGTGGACCACGACGTAGTAGTCGCCGTCCTCGGGAAGCGTGACGTCGACGCGGCAGTCCAGGCCGAGGCCCGGCGTGTCATCGCTGAACGCGAGCTCGCGCCCCTGCGCCGTGAGCAGATGCACGGCGGGGTCGAGCACGGATCCGATGCGACGTGCCTCGACCTCGGCCACCAGCCTCTGCCCCTTTTTGCCGGCGATGCGAAACACGTCCTGGTCGGTCCCGGCGGCCGAGCCGTTTACCGTGGTGGGAAGTGTGAGCGTAGCGAGCACCGCCGCGGTATCGGCGGCGACCCCCAGAACCGCGCTCCCCGGCGGGGTGTCGTTCGGCTCCGCCTCGGCGACCTCGGGCAAGTCACCGACGCTGAAGTAGAGCGGATTCGAGAGCCCGCCCGGCGTGCGCAGCCGGATCGGGTAGAGTCCGACCGGGGCATCGCCGCGCAACTCAAGCTTGTAGGTCACTTGCCCGGCGTTCGCACCCGGCTCTGCTTCGAGCTTGCCCGGGATAACCGACAGCAACTCGCCGCCGGCCGCAAGCCGATCACCGACGACCGTCAGGGTGATCGCGTGTCCGCGCTCAGCGCCCCACGGCCGCAGCTCGCGCAGCGTGGGCGGGGCCGCCACCGCGGCATTCACGCAGCTAACCAGGAAAAGACTGGCGACCACCAGACGCATAGCCACTCCAACGTTTACGGGCGCTTACCACCCCTCACCGTACGAGATCGTTCCGCGCAGGGCGGTGGATACCCCCCGGCAAGGCGGATACCCCCGCTTCCCCCCCTTGCGAAGGGGGGGACAAGGGGGGGTATCAGCCAAACTGACCCACTACCCCACGCATGCACGGGGTCGCTACCAGCGTGCGTGCATCTCGCAGCACGGTTCTTACTTGGTGCTCGCGACGGCCGGCTGGAGCGGCACCGGGATGAAACTGGTCACCAGCTTGCCGCTCGCGGCGTCGAAGATGCGCACCTGGCCGTCCAGCCCGCCGGTCGCGACACGGTCGCCGGCGGGGTTGAAGGCGACGGCAAAGACCGGGCCCGTGTTCCCCTTGAGCGCCGCGATGCGGGCGCCGTCATCCGACTTATAGACACGCGGCTCGCCGCCGAACCCGCCGACGACGACCTTCGAGCCGTCCTTCGCGAACGCGGCGCAAGTGATCCGCCCCAGCTGCTTCTCAAAGTTGCGTACCAGGTTCGCGTCGTCGCCGATCTGACGCGCCTTGGTGCGGAGCATCTGGTAGAGCTTCGGAATGCCGTCCTCGCCCCCCGTAAGGAACTCGTCGCGCGCGGGGTGCCGCACCACGAGATAGAGCGGGCCGCCCAGCACGCCCGGCGTGATCGACGTGATGTTGTCGATGAACGATCCGGTCGCGGACTCCATCAGCTTCAGGTGCCGATCGCGCCCGGCGGTGACCAGGTGCTTGCCGTCCAGCGAGAAGTCGGCCCCCAGGCACCAATCATCGTGCTGCTCGATCTTGACCTTGAGCTTGCCGGTGGCGACGTCCAGAATGCGCGCGCTCTTGTCGGCGCCGCCGCAGGCCAGCAGCGTGCCGTCGTTCGAGAAGTGCGCACCGTAGAGCACGTCGTAGCCGAGCAGCTCGGAATGCCGTAGCTGGTTCGTCTCGGTGTTCCAGAACTGCGCCTCGCCGAACCGGGCCGGTGCCCCGCCGACGGCCGCCAGCGTCTTGCCGTCCAACGCGTACGCCAACGATTCGATGCGGTGCGATTGACCGACCAGCCGGGCGACCAGGCCCGAACCGTCCGCCTTGTGCAGCAAGACCTCACGGTAGCCCGAGACGGCGAGCGTCTTGCCGTCGGGCGAGAAGGCGAGCGACGAGATCACCGGCGCGGCTTGGTAGATGGGCGGGTGGCCCTGATCGATCGGGTCTTTCGCGGCCGGCGGCGTGTCGTCTTTCGCCCCCTCGGCAATCCACCGCTTGACCGTCTCGACCTCGGCAGGCGAAAGGGGCGGGGCGTTCTTGGGCATGGCCGGTTTCGCCCCCGAAATCTGCTCCACGATCGTGCTCTCGTCCGGGCTGCCCGGCACGACCACCTCGCCCCCCTCTCCCCCCTTCTGAAGCGACTCGAACGACGTGAGCACGAGCTTGCCGTTCGCCTTGGCGGGCTGGTGACAGCCCTGGCACTTACGCTGCAAGATGGGGTGCACGTCGCGATCGAAGCTCATCGGCTTGGGGCCGGGACCGTCCGCCAGGCCAGATGAGGCCGCGGCGGCGAGCAGGACGAGCGCGGGGACGAGTCGAGCCAACGAACGGAACGTTTGCATGGCGATCTCACCTACAAGGACAAGCGGTCTTCGGGGTGCGGCGGTGGATTCCGGACCCGGCGGGATGCATCCAGGATACCAGACGGACGCGTCGAGCGGCAAAGCAATTCCCCCCGAGCGGCGGATCCTTGCGGTTCCGCCGTGAACACCGCCGCGAAACCCGCGACAGCAGCGCAGGAGGCTTCTCTGCCGACCCCGCCGTGCCGACAAGGGCGTGTTCCGGCCGCTCATCCGCCCGGTTCATCGGTCCTCGGCGGCTCGGCACCTGTCTCCGGAGAAAAAAAGGAGCTCGCATGGTCCGACCACTGCTGTTGGCGTCGTTCGCCTGCGTCGGTCTGGGGAGCTGGGGCCTGGCCGAGGAATGCACGACGCCCGAGCCGAACCGATCGGCCGCGTCGAAGCCGGATCGTTCCTACGGCACCGCGCTTGAGTGGGAGACGAGCGTCGAGGCGGCGGCGAAGAAGGCCGATCGCTTCAACCGGCTGCTGCTGGTGCTTGCTGTGGCGGGTCACTTCGAAGACCCGTTCTTCACCTGAAACAACGCCCAGGCTTTGCGCACCCAGGTGCTCGCGAAGCCGGAAGTCGGGGACTTCCTCTCGAAACACTTCGTAGCGGCCTTCGACCGCGTGGGCACGTTCCGGGTCAACGTCGGCGGCGACGGCACGGCGGCGAACAAGAACGGCGGGAACGTGGCGGCGTTTTTCTGCACGCCAAGCGGCAAGGTGATCCACGCCGTGGCGGGGCCACGCACGGCCGAGGCGTTTCTGGCCGAGGCCAAGTGGACGACCATGGTGTACCGCGAGGCGCTGAGCGATCCGCGCACCGGCCGGCGGCTCGTCGCCAGCGATCAGGTGCCGCGCATGGCCGTCGCGATCCGCCACGCCCACGCGGCGGCCGCCGAGCTGATCGCGCACCCCACCACCCCGGCGCCCGGACGCGAGCTCGTCCTGCACGAACCGGCCGCAGACCCGAACCTGGCGGGCCTCGAGCGCCAGGGACTGGAGCGTCGCCGGAAAGTGCACACTCTTTTGAAAGACATCGCCCTGGAACCGGTCGCCCAGGTCGGGCCCAAGGTCTATCACGATATTCTCGGCGAGGAGCTGAGCACGAAACCGGTGGAGCTGACCGGAGCGACCGAGGCACGTCAGGCGGGCGCCGGTCAGACGCTGGCCGACTTCTTCGGTGACGGCGGCACGGAAAAGCGCAGCGCCGCGCCCGCTGCACCGTCACCGCGCGATCCTCCGAAGCCCGCGGTCAAGAACACGAGCCGTCCGGCGCGCGGGGTGTCGAAGCGTTGAGACCGCTTCGCGGTACGGTGAGCCTTCTGTACGCCGCAGGCGTTGCACTCCACAGCCCAGGGTCAGCGGCGTAGCCGCACCACCCTGAGGGACCGTCAACAGGTCAACAGGTCTCTGTTCGGCGCGGGTCTCTGACCCCGCCGTGCCAGCGACCGAAGGTCTCCGCTCGCGGACTCCCGCCCGTTCCCGGATCCAACTGGTCAACCGGTCAACTGGTCAACCGGTCAACTGGTCAACCGGTCAACTGGTCAACTGGTCAACCGGTCAACCGGTCAACCGGTCAACCGGTCAACCGGTCCCAGATCAACGCGCCTCCTTGAGTCGTTCCAGCTGGAGCCGGGCGACGTACCACATGTAGTCCGTGCTGCGTAGGGCGACCGCCTTGCCGAGGTGTTCGCGCGCCGCGTCCCGCTCGCCGGTCGCCGCCAGCCACAGGCCGACGTAGAGCTCGGCGTAAAATGTGCGCGTGGTGCGGTCCGCCGGGTCGGCCGCGCCGTCCGCGGCGTGTTCCAGCACCGCCGCCGGTTCGGCCTTGCCCGCGTAGAGCTCGAAGAGCAGCGGGAACGGGGGGCGCCGTTTCGGCTCGTAGCGGTACAGCGTCTGCTGGGCCGCGGGCAGCCCGTCCACTCGCGCCTGCGACAGTAGCCGCCACAGGCCGTTCTCGATGTCCGCCGGCCCGACCTTGTGGTAGTCCTCGAACGACGCCTGCGCCTCGCGGAACCTGCCCGCGAAGTACCGCGACAGCCCGCGCTCCCAGCACTCGTTCTTGTGCGATGGATCGAGCTCGATGACGCGGTCGAAGTCCGCGATCGACTCCGGCACGCGGCCCGCCTTGAACCGTTCGCGCGCCCGCGCGTGCAGCGCGGCGAGCGCGGTGGGGTCTGCCGCCAGCGCGCGGTCGAAATCGGCGATCGCGGCGTCGTGCTGGTCCTGCGCCGCGCGGCATTCGCCGCGCGAGACGTATGCGGCCGCGCCCGGTTCGAGCTCGATCACCTTCGTCCAGTCGGCGATGGCCGAGTCGATCTGGTCAAGCCGCCGCCGCGCGCGAGCGCGTAGTGCGTAGAGCGGCGCCGAGTCCGGGCGCAGCTGGATGGCGTGGCCCGCCAGCTCGGCCGCCTCCTGGAACCGCCCCTGCCGCAGGGCGGCTTCTGCCTGGGCGCGCAACGCATGCGGCGGATCGTCCCCGAGCACGGCGCCTGTGATCACCAGGACGCCACTCCACAGAGCGGTCAGCGAGGGCAAGCGCGAAAACACGAGCAGGTCCCCCTTTCGCGTGGCGGGCTTGCTGTGCACGCCAGGCAGATCCGCCACGGAGTGGCGGACAACATGATCGGCTTATAGCCTCCGTGTGGTCCGGCTGATACCCCCCCTTCCCCCCCTTGCGAAGGGGGGGACAAGGGGGGGTATCAGCACCCACTCGTAGTAGCCGCATTCATGTGGTGGTTGGTTCGCAGGGACCGCATTGATGCCTCGCCTCACGGCTCCGTGCCGCGGCCAAGCGGCTCGTGCAGCCAGCGCCGCAGGCAACGGAAGAACGCCGCACCATGGTCGCGCGTCACGGCGCCCATCGTGGCCAGCTGCACCAGGCGCCGCGCGCGCAAATACGCGCTGCGTCCCGCGATCTCGAAGCCCCACGCGCGGCACTGTTCCAGGAAATCTTCCACGGACTCGAGACCGGGCAGCGCGAAGGTCGTGATCGTCGGCGCCGCCCAGCGCTCGGCTGCCAGCGGCTCGATGCCGAGCGAGCGCAGGCGGTCGCGCACGAACGAGCCCATGCCGGCGTAGTGCTCGAAGCGCTGCTGCCGCGCCGCCGCCGAGGCGTAGTCGGCCAGTGCTCGCTCGAGCGCCCACAGCAGCGGCGACGGGAAGGTGAAACGCGGGCCCGCCTCGCCGAGCGCCGCCGGCAGGTCGAACGAAGCGGGCAGGCGCCCCGCATCGACCTCGTCCGGCACCGCCGGCGACGCGAACACG
>JBGPMX010000177.1:0-8557 GCA_041487215.1 Planctomycetia bacterium
GGCCGGCTCGGCTCCAGTAGCCAGGGCGCCAGGCTCTTTCCCTCCAGTCCCCGCGGCGCCGCAAGCCCGCAGAGCTCGACCAGCGTCGGGTAGAGATCGATCAGCTCCACCGGGTGAGCGCACGCCCGTCCGCCGCTCTCGGTCCGCGGCAGCGCGATGATGAGCGGTACCCGCGCGGATTCCTCGAACAGCGTCGCCTTGCCCCAGAGATTGCCGTGGTCCCCCAGGTGGAAACCGTTGTCGCTCATGAAGACGACGACCGTGCGCTCGGCCAGTCCGTTCCGCTCGAGCGCGTCCAGGATCAGGCCGACCTGGGTGTCCAGGAACGAGACGCAGGCATAGTAGGCGGCCACGGCGTGGCGGCGCTGCGCGGGCGACAGTTTGCGCGGGCGCGTGCGCGCGATGTCCGGGAAGTCCGCCCGGTCGGCGGCCGGTTCCTCCGCGATGGGGATGCTCTCCGGCGGGTAGAGTGCGAAGTAGCGCCGCGGCGCCACGAACGGCGCGTGCGGGGCGTGAAAACCTGCGGCGATAAAGAACGGCTTGTCGCGATGCTGCTCGATGAGCCGGACCACCGCGAGCGCTCGCGCGCCATCCGGCTCGTCGCGGTCCCGATTCCGCGTTTTGTCCCAGCGGAACCGCCCCGGCTCCGACTTGCCTCGCCCGTCCTCGGCCAGGTCCCACTGCACCGCGGTCTCGTCGTGCGCGATCTTCCCCACGCGCGCCGTGGCGTAGCCGTGCTGGTGAAACCACTCGGGCAGGAACGGCACGCCATCGAGTGCCGTGCGTGCCGCGGCGGCGTTTTCCCAGACCCGCGTGCTGGCCGGGGTGCGGCCGCTGAGCAGCGAGGTGCGCGACGGGTTACAGAGCGGGAACTGGCAGTAAGCGTGCTCGAAGCGTATGCCGCGCGCGGCGAGCCGATCGATCTGCGGCGAGCGCACCCGCGGGTTCCCGTAGCAGCCGAGCTCGGTGTTCAGGTCGTCGGCGATGATGACGAGGACATTGAGGTGATCAGGCGGCGGGGCCTCGGGGCGGCAACCGGCGAGCGCGGGGAGCAGGAAGACCGCGAGGCGTACCAGGGGGGTGGCGGGGGGCGCGTGCATCCTGACGCGGTGCTCCTTCCGTGGTCTTCTACTCGTCAACACCCCTCACCCCCAACCCCTCTCCCCACGCACGTGTCATCGACCGAAGGTCTCCCGTTTGCCCACGGCCTCTCACCCCCAACCCCTCTCCCCGCAAGCGGGGAGAGGGGAGCCAAGCGCGCCGGCGTTCGCAGGTGTGGTTGGTCTCGCTCTTACGCTCTTACGCTCCACGCTCTTACGCTCCCTACCCGGATTCGAAGTGGAACGTGCGCGTGACCCAGCGCCAGATGCGGCCGGCCAGCGGAAGCTTGCGCGCCTCGATCTTCGCCTTGCCCCGCATGCCCGGCTGCATGATGTTGTCCGGATTCGCGACCGGCACCAGCGCCTCGAAGTGCGTGTGCGTGGGGCGCTCCTGGCCGGTCCGCGGGTCCGTCTTGGTCGGCACCTCGCCGCCAGCCGTGTTCGAGAGCTCGGCCGGCACGGTCTCGACCGCCGGGCCAATCTCGGTGAGTTTCCCCTCGATGGTCTGGAGCGGAAGGCTATACAGCTTGAGGTCGGCGGTCTGTCCCGGGTCGACCAGGTCGATATCCGCCTGGTCGATCACCAGGCGCGCCTCGAGCTTGGCGGCGTCGCCGATCAGGCAGAACAGGGCTCCGGTGGGCATCGAGGTGCCGAGCTGCTCGGGCCGGGGGGGCTGGATGACGATGCCCGGTCGCTCGGCGCGGAGCTCGAGCCGGTTCAGGTCCTTCTGCACGGTCTCCACGAGTTCCTGCATCTTCTCCGCCAGCTCCGCGGCGAGCTTGCGTTCCGAGCCGCTCGGATCCTTGCCGGTGAAGCGGTGCAGGTCAATCTCGAGCCGGTGCTGCTCGACCTGCCGCTGGAGCGAGACCAGCTCGTCCCGCTTCGCGTAATTCTCGAGCCGGGCGAGCACGTCGCCGGTCTCGACCGTGTCCCCATCCTTGACCAGCTGCTCCCTGAGCTGTCCCGGCACCTCGACCCAGACGAACTGCGGCTGCTGCGGCATCATCACGAAGCTGGTGGAGACGGTGAGCGGCAGCGGCAGGAAGAAGACGAGGCCGGCCGCGATGGCCAGCACCAGCAGGGTCAGCCCAAGACGAAGGCGGCTCACGGTGGACATCCTCCTCGACTCCCACAGGAACTTGCCCAGCTGATAGCTGGGGACGACGAGCAGCGTGCCGAGCGAACCGATTGCCAGGAGCAGGCTGACCGTGCCGAGCTTGTAGGGACGCAAGAAGCGGTACATGAACCAGAGGATCGTGAAGCTAATGAACCAGCGGTACACATAGCTCGCGATAGCGAAGAGCAGGAAGAAGACGCGGCGCGAGCGGGGCAGGTAGGTCTCGATGTCGGTGGGCAGCCCCAGGCAGACCTTGCCGAAGATGCTGGAGAAGAACCGCGCGGCCTTGGCGCGCAGGTTGGGGATCTCCATCATGTCCATGAGCATGTAGTAGCCGTCGTAGCGCAAGAGCGGGTTGGCGTTGAACATCACCGTGTTCACGCTGCACACGAACATCGTCGACAGCGCCAGGTTGTTGAGCAGGCCCGGCTCGCTGTTCCACCAGATGAATGTGGCGATCGACGCCATGGTGAGCTCGACGTAGATCCCTGCCGCGCCGATCCACACGCGCTGCCACTTGTTCGGCAGCAGCCAGGAGTCGGAGACGTCGCAGTACAGGCAGGGGGACAGCACGAGCAGGAGCGCGCCCATCTCGTGGCACTCGCCGCCGAAGTACTTGCACGTCAACCCATGCCCGAACTCGTGCACGATCTTCACGGTGCCCAGCGACGCCCACATGAAGATCATGTTGCGCCAGTTGAAGAACGTGTAGAACTCGGGCAGCTTGGCCTGGAACGCCGGGAAGTGGGACAGCACCCAGAGGAGCGCGGCCGCCCAGAACGCCAGCGTGGCGAAGACCACTGCCGGGTGGTAGATCCAGCGCAAGAAGGGGAGCATCCAGGCGAGCAGCTTGTCGGGGTCGAAGACGGGGATCTTGATGTAGAGCACGTTGGACCAGGCCGCCAGCCGCTGCTTGAAGCGGGTCTTGCGGAACCGGTCGTAGAGCAGCTGCCCCTGGCCGCCGGTATCGACGGTCGCCAGCCCCGCCTGGGTGAGCTGCGAGGCGAACCGCGCCAGCTCTTCGATCGTGATCTTCTGAGGCCGGAAGGAACGCTCGTAGTCCTCCTTGATCTCCTCGAGCCGCCGGTTGCCGTCCAGGTGCGTCACCAGGAAGTACTCTTCCTCGCGGAAGCGGAAGTAATGCAGCCCGATGGGGTCCTTGACCACGTAGTGCGTCTGGTTTTCGTAGAGCTGACGCCGCACGACGAGGTCGGGGCGCACGCGGATACGCAGGCGTTCGGCCAGTCCGGGAGAGAGGGATGTTTCGCTGATCATGGTCGATCCCCGCGCCGAGTCAGGCTGGAAAGCCTGACGTACCTCTTTCTGCGGACCTTACTTAGTACTTCGCTCAGCGCGTGCGGCGACGCGCATCGGCCGCGGCCGAGTCATCGGGCAGGATGCGCATGGTGCCGCGCAACCCGGCCTTGAGCAGACTCGCGCGGTTTTCCACCTCGGCACGCACCATGAACGTTCCATTGCCCGCCTGGATTTCCGGATCCACGAACACCACCTTGCCCTCGAACATCTCGCGCGCCTCCGGCACATCCAGGTTGATCTGGACCTGGACCCGCTGTCCCGGCCGGATGCGATACAGGTAGAGCTGCTCCGCAAACCCTTCGACCCAGAGCTTGTCGCTGGCGACGATCCGGAACAGCTGGAGCCCCTGCAGGCTCTGCGGGCCCTGGCCTGCTTCGTTCGGCGACAGCGACTCCTGCTCGCGCCGCGCCACCTTCTGGACCACCCCCTTGATGGGGCTGGTGACGGTGTGGTCCTTGAGAGTTTCCAGGGCGCGATCGCTCTTGAGTTGCTCGGTCTTCTGCTTCTCAACTTCCTGGAGGAGCAGCGTCTGGTTGACCCGCACGTTGACCACGGCCAGGCGGTAGTCTTCCTTGCTCATGGCGCGGTTCTTATAGAGTGTATCCGCGGAGTCGAGCCGCGCCTTGTACTCGGCCAGCTTGTCCTCCTGAACCCGGATCGCGAGGTCGCTGTCCCCGATCAGCTTCTGGATCTCGTACTCGATCTTGGCGATGCGGTCATCCAGCCGGGCGAGCACCTGGTCCGCGTCGACCTCGTCCCCTTCCTGCACCAGGATCTCTGCGATCGTGCCCGGGATTCTGCTGGAGATCACGCGCGCGTCCTTCCACTTGAAGACGCATTGCTCGAGCGAGATCGCTGCGCCGCCGGTGGACCGCTCCGCTTCGGACTGGGCGGCGACCATGCCGGCGGTCAACAAAGCGGCAAGCGTAACGCCCGCGGCGATGAGCAGCTTTCGAATGTGCATGTTTTTTAAACCCGTTCCAAAGAAGTGTGAGCAATCCGTTACGCGATGGCAGCCGAAGGGGCTTGGGCGGTCTGCCCCTCACCCCGTTCCCCTCTCCCCACGCGGCGGGTGACTCCTCGGAGTCGTCCGCTGCGTGGGGAGAGGGGGCCAAGGATGGTCCGGGGAACGGCGGCTCAGAAGATGATCCTCTCGTAGACGAATTCGATCAGCTCGCGCAGCACCACGTAGCCCATCGGCCGCTTGCCGCACTCGACCTTCGCCCGGACCTCGGCGCCGGGGTCGAGCGGCAGCTCGGTGCCGTCCCGGAAGCTCATGCGCACGTTGACGACGTGGCCCGTGGTCGGATCCACGTTGCGTTCGACGCTGAGGACGTCGTCGGGTAGCACGCGGATCATGACGACGTTTTCTTTGAGGTCCTTGTCGAACTCGGCCTTGCTCATGTACTCGAGAATATGGCCGTGAAATTGCTTCTGGGGGTGGTTGGCGAGGATGAATTTAACGCCGAGCGGATCGGCCGCGCTGTCCGGGGGCCGTGTGCCGGCGGCGACGAGCCGCTCGTGTTCCGCCTTGCGCGCCTCGCGTGCCTTGAGCACGTGGCCCATCTTGTCCTCGGGCATCTTCACCTCGAGGATCCACCGGCCGTCCACGCCATCGAGCTGCGCGACGGTCATGAGCTCCTCGCCGGCCTTGACCGGCTTGCCGCCGAGGTCGCGTTGCGGGTCGAACGGCTTGACGACGACCCCGTCGATCGGCGACTTCGCCTGGAGGTGCTCGATACGCTCGTTGACGATATCGAGTTCCCTCTTGAAGTGCTCCATGTTCGACTTGGCGATCTTCTGGCTCACCCCCTGGTCGCCGCCCGAGGTGAGCGGGGCGTTGTTGAACTGCTGCGTCGCCTCGGCGAGCTTCGCCAGGTACTCCTGCTGCGTCTGCTCCAGGGTTGGGCTGCGCATCTCGAGCAACGGCTGGTCCTGGCGGACGTTCTGGCCGTGCTCAATGAGCACGCGCGTGATCGTCGCGTTGTCCTCGGTGGCGAACACCTTTTTGGTATTTTCAGGGAGCAGCTCGCCGCGTCCCTCGAGCCGCAGCTCGAGCGGGATGAAAACCATCGACGCGACCAGCACGGCGACGCCGGCGATCACGACGGAGAGCTTGATCAGGCGGTCGCCGCGCATCCACTCGAGCGAGTTGCCGATCGCGCTCCAGATCGGCAGCATGAAGATGCGGTGGTGGGCCAGCGCGTTCGACAGGGCGGTGGTGGCGTGTTGCGCCACCACGTCCATGCGCGGCGAGATCTGCTCGGCGATCGTCACGTCCTCGAACTGCTCGCCCAGCAGCGCCCCGAACGGCGGGTTGGGGTGCCCCTCCTTGTTCGTCGTGCGCAGCAGGGTGATGTCCGACACCTTGCTGCCGCTCTCCGCAAGGTAGTCGTCCAGCGCGTCGCGCACGGCGGGCGGCAGCCCCTCGATCTCCTCGCCGATGTAGAGCAGGTTCTCGTTGCTGCGGATCACGGTATCGCAGAGCCGCCGCATCAGCTGTACCAGCGTGCTCTTGCGCTCGACGACCTCCTGCCCGCTCACCGCCTCGATCACCGTCTTACGGCCGTACACGATGGCCACGCTCAGGCGGTCGCAGGCGACCAGCCGCTTCCCCTCGTTCGAGACGATGTAGGCGACCTCTTTGACGCTCAGGCTCGAGTGGATCTGCTTGACGAACGATTCGAGCTGGGTCCAGAGGTGCTGCTGCCCCAGCATGTGCTGGAGCTGCCGGTTCTTGAGGTAGCCGGCCCCCATCTCGCAGAGTTCGGCGACGAACTTGACCGCGTTCTGCTGCGCGGTCTGGCGGCGGCTGGGATCGAGCAGCACTTCGGCCACGCCGACCGTGTGCTTGTCGATCTTGAGCGGCGCGAGGATGAGCGACAAGTCGCTGGAGTTGCCCCCGGCCTGCTTGTCGGCCCCCATGGTGTGCGGCGGAACAAGCTTCGACTGCCCGTTCGAAAACATGTGCATCAGCAGCGAGCCGTGGCCGCCGGGACCGGGCGCCTCATCGAGCAACCCCGAGGGGCGGAAGTTCACCTGGTGTTGCAGGCGGGGCGGGTTCTGACCGTCGCGCACCCAGATCGCACCGCCGACCGCGGCCACGGCGGTGACGACGCGCTGCAGGAACTCGCCGTAGAACTTCTGCGGCGGTACGTCGGAGCTCGCCAGCTGGTTGATCTCGGCCACCAGCTGACGGATCTGCTGGCGCGTCCGCTCGATGTCCCGCGGATCAATGGGCGCTTGCTGTTGTTCGTCCGACATGGAATCTCCGTATTCGGCGGCGGTCCGGCGAGTGGCGCGAACGACATGAAGACTGGTGCCACAACCCGAGCGAGATCGAGAACTTCAGGATATCCGCCCCCCCAAAATGTGTCAATGAAAGGAGGCTATTGCGAAGGCTAATGGCAAGCTTAGAACACGGAGACGGCTGCGGGGGGTGCGAGCCGGGGGAAGGGACGGGGCTGAGCGGGCGCCCGGGAACCGCCAGACCAGACCCGTCCCACAAAGCTCGTGTCCACACCAAGCACCGGAATGAATAGTCCAGTGTCCCGTCACTCAATGACACGTGAAAGCCGGTCATCCTGAGCCGGCGAGGAACGAGCAGCGAAGGATCTCGGTCCGGGTTAGGAATCGCTCGCTGCGCTCAGGGGACAGCCCACCAAACAAGAACGGACAGACGACTCGCTGGCGGTGCAGTATCACGAGCGGGCGGCCTCGAACACCGTCTCGCCCGCAACAATCGTGCGTTCGATCGCCAGCGCCCGCGCCGCCTCGTTCCAGCGGACGACGGTCAACGTGGCGTCGCTGCCCGCCTCGATGTGCCCGATGCGCGGCGCCAGGCCGAGAAACGCGGCGGGGTGCGCCGTGGCCATGGCGACGGCATCCTCGAACGAGACTCCGGCGAATCGTACGACATTCTCGACGCCGCGATCGAGGAACAGGCCGGAGCCGGCGAGCCGCGGCTGGCCGACCACGCCGATCCACCCGTCCGCTCGCACCTCAATGTCGCAGTGCCCCCAGGGATAGACTGCGGGGGCCAGGCCGGCCCACATGGCGGCGTCGCTCACCAGGATCACCCGGCCAGGCGTCTTGGCACGCACGAAGACCTTCACCAGCTCGGGAGGCAGGTGATGGCCATCGACAATGAGGCTCGCCCAGAGCTCGTCGGCCGCCAGCTGCTGGACCACGTAGTTGCGGTGCCGCTGCAGCAGGTCGTGCGCCCCGTTGCCCAGATGGGTGGAGAGCGACGCGCCGGCGCGGATGGCGCTGGTGATCTCCGCCGCGCCGGCCGCCGTGTGCCCGATCGATACGCGCACGCCGGATGCGACCAGCTTCTCGATGAACGCGATGGCGCCGGGAATCTCCGGGGCGAGCGTGACCAGCCGGATGCGGCCCCCCGCCGCCTCCTGGAGCGTCCGGAACTCGTCCCAATCGGGCGGCCGCACGTGCGCGCGCGGGTGTGCCCCGCGCGGTCCGTCCTCCGGGGAGAGGTAGGGACCTTCCAGATGGATACCGGCGATCGATCGGCCGGCCAGGCTCTCTTCGCACGCCCGCGCGATCGCCCGCATGCCCTGCCGCAGATTCTCTGTCGAATCGGTGATCAGCGTCGGGCAGTAGAGCGCGACGCCCGAGCGCCAGAGCCGCTCGGTCACCGCCTCCACCTGTCGTGTCTGGAGCTCGGGATCGTTGAAGGCGACGCCGCCCAGCCCATTAACCTGGACGTCGATGAAACCGGGGCAGATGAAGAGCGGCGGCTCGCCGCGCGCCGGGACATCCGGAGGACGCGGCGGACCGCTCGCGAACGGGGCGCGCTCGGTCGCCTGGCCCTGGCGCGCGGGCGCGGCGACAGTCGCCCCGAGCCGCTGCACGGCGGTAATCCTGCCGGCGTCGAGCGTGACGTCGACCGGGGCGGTTTGGCCGGGGATGGTCCCCGTGATTCGCTGGGGCCCTGTCATGGTGGATCCGAATGGTTGAGTAGGCAGCGGGATTCGAGTAGTGGGTCAGTTTGAGAATCGACCCC
>JBGPMX010000178.1:0-8507 GCA_041487215.1 Planctomycetia bacterium
ATCGCGATGATGGCATCGGATGCCGATCGCGATGACGCGCCGGCTCGACGTTGGGAATTCGCACCACGGCGGGGCCGCGGTTGTCCCCCCCTTCCGAAGGGGGGGTAGGGGGGGTATCACGGAACGTATGCGATGCATGGATTGGATTCAGCGTGGCATTCGAGTCCAGCGCGCTGGAATGGCGCTTTGCGGCGCGCTGGGACGGCTGATATCCCTCCTTCGGGGGTATCAGGATCCTCATTCGCTGAACCGTTCCGGGATCGCCCGCCCCAGCCGCTGGCGTTTCTGGTAGATGAACCGGAGGTGATGGTCCAGGTGCTCGGCGGTACCGCGCACGATCTGCTCGAGCGTGCGCGGGCCGCGTTCCGAATGAATTCCCTGACGCGCGAAGGCGGCGTCACTCAGCCCGCGCAGCACACCGAGCAGCTGCCGGCGGTCAAGATCGAACAGCAAGACGGCGGTGTCGATCGGCTGGCTGTCGTACCCGAGCGCTTCGACCCACTTGTTCTCGTCGAAGGCGAGCAGCGGCGGCTTGTCCTCGGCGATGATTCGCTTCATGCGATCGGCCAGCACGAGGTCGGCGTCGGCCAGGTGGATCACCACCTGGGCCGTGCTCCAGCTCCCCGGCCCCGGCCGGGCGTGCAACTCGTCGGCCGTCAAACCCTCGGTCGCATAATTGAGCAGGCCGATACCACGGGCGTAGTGGTCGATGAAATCACGGGCCATCATCGATTTCCTTCGTGGGCGCAATTCGGTTGCGGAGTAGAGGCATGGTACCCCGCGGCTCGACCCACTGCCAACGCGTACGATGATGAAGCGCGCCCGTGGCTCACACATCGCGCCGCGCGAACACCACGCCGCTCGCCAGCGTCAGGAGCGCGGCGGCGCCGAGCCACGCGGCAAGGATCCAGCACTGCTCGGACGCCGCATAGCTCCCGGCGAGCACATCCGAGAGCTCGCGGAGCAGGCGGGTGGGCGAGACGTGCTTGAGGTCGACGAGCGCGAACAGGAAGCCGGCGCCATACACCGTCATCCAGCTCACGGCGATGACCAGCAGCGAGCTCGTGAAGGCCGCGCTGAAGGCCATTGCCGCCGCAACCACGACGACCAGCACAGCAGCCACGCGCGCGAGCGCGAAACCGGCGCCGGCCAGGCATAGGGGTTGCTCGGCGGCAGCCAGCGCCGCATCACCGAATGCCGGCGGCTCGGGGCTTCGCAGCGTGTCTCCGGAGACCGATGCAGCCAGCTCGGCCGGCGCCGCGGCGGCCGGACTGCGCTCCATCCAGAGCACCAGCGTCACCGGGAGCATGACCAGCCCGTAGACGCTCAGCACGGCCACCAGCCGCGCCGAGAGCTTCCCCAGGAAATACTGCCAGCGGCTCACGCCCCGGCTCAGTACCGAGTCGGCGACCACGCCGAGTTCCGACGTGATCGTGCCCGCGCTCAGCAGCACCACGAAGGTCACCCAGAGCACCAGGTAGTGCCTCAGGAGCTCGCGCAACACCGCTACGCTGCCCGACGCGGAGGCCACCGGGTGCAGGAACGCCGTCACCACATTACTCGCTGCCGCCGGCGCCGGCGGGTCGGCGTGGTCGAGGATCGCGATCAGGGCCACCACGGCGGTGAGCAGGAACCAGGCGCGCAGCACCCAGTTGCGCAGCACGCTCGCCAGGTCGGCCTGAAACACGGCCAGGTAGGGGAGCAGCCGCCTACGCAGACTTCTTGCCAGCAGCCCGCGCAAACCCGCGAGCCTCGTCCGACTCCACGAGAGCAAGAAACGCCTCCTCGGTCTGGTGCCCGAGCGTCTGGACGCTCACCACTCGCGTCCCCGCCTCGGCCACCGCCATGAAGACCTCGGCCAGGGTCGCCGCCACGTCCTCGTTGTCGGCCATGCGGATCTCGACGCGCGTGCCGTGCCCGCCCGCGTGCCGTACTCCGCTGACTTTCGTCAGCGCGGTGCGGAGCGCATCGACCGCCTTCGTCTTTCCCTCGAGCTGGAGCTCGAAATGGTTCCGCCGCATGCGCCCCTTGAGCTCGGTGATCGTGCCGTGAAAGATGAGTTGGCCGGCGCTGAGCACCGCCACCCGCTCGCACACCTCGTCGATGTCGTGCAGCAGGTGGCTTGATAGGATCAATGTGCGCGCCCGCGCCAGCTCCTTCATCAACTCAATGGTGTGCCGCCGCGCCTCGGGATCGAGCCCGTAGGTCGGTTCGTCCCAGATCAGGAGCTCCGGATCGTTCAGGAGCGACGCGGCGATCGCCAGCCGCGTGAGCATGCCGGTCGAAAGCGTGCCGAGCTTGCGCGACGCCGCGCCCAGGAGATCCACCGCGCGCAGCAGCGCGGCGAGACGCGGCTTGCGCGTTTCGCCGCGCAGTCCGAACAGCTTGCCCACGTAATCCAGGTAGGTGATGGGCGTCATCTGGGGCGGGAAACGCGGCCCGGTCGGAACGTAGCCCACCCGGCAGCGCAGCTGGGCGGCATTGGTCGTCATCGGCCGGCCGAACAGCTCGACCCAGCCGGCCGACGGGCGGTGCAGGCCGAGGATGAGCCGCACCAGCGTGGTCTTGCCGGCGCCGTTGGGGCCGAGCAGCCCCAGCACCGTGCCCGGCTCAACGCGTAGGCTGACCCCGTTGAGCGCGATCTGGCGGTTCTGGTAAATCTTCGTCAGGTTGTGCGTCTCGACGGCTGACACGCGATCCCTCGCACGAGCCGCGTCCGAGATAGGTGGGCGGGCGATCGGCCCGAAGATTCTTCACAACAACGGATAAACCGCAAGGCCAATCGGTCGGGTTGCAAAAAAGGGCTCTCTCCAGTACAAAAAAGGACTCCTCTCTGTCGTTCTGCACAAGGAATCTCGGCATGCCCGACGAATTGACCTACGTTCTCGTTACCCCCTACAGCCTGCACAAGAGCCGCACGGGGGGCATCCTCAGCCGGCTGCTGAGCCTGACCCATCTCCAGCTGGTCGACGCGCGGATGTACGCGTTCAGCGACGGCCTGGCCGAGAAGTTCGCTGGCACGATCGGCGACATGGAGATCGAGCCGCACCTGCGAACCGCGTTCGTGCAGTACTGCGAGGACAACCTGCGGCGCGAAAACCCGCTGGGAATCTCGAACCGCAGCTTCGTGCTCTTCTTCAAGGGCCCGAATGCCGTGCGGCACATGAAGGAAGAGGTGGTCGGCTCGATCACGCGCACCCCGCAGGGGGACCGCGTGCGGCGCACCTACGGCGATTACATCGCGTACCCGGACGGCGAGGTCAAGTACTTCGAGCCGGCCGTGATCTGCGCGGCGGACCCCGAGGCGAACCGCAAGCAGCTGGCGCTGCTCGACGAGTACGCCGAGAGCGACGGCGGCGTGATCGAGCACTCGGTGGACTTCCCCGAGGACATCCGCAGCCGGGTGCAGACCACGCTGGTGATCCTGAAGCCCGAGAACTTTGCGCGGCCCAGCCGGCGGCCGGGCAACATCGTCGATGTCTTCGCCGCCAGCGGCTGCTACTTCGTGGGCGCGAAGCTCTTCGGCATGACGATCAACCAGGGGCTCGAGTTCTACGGGCCGCTCGAGCAGATGTTCGTCGAGCGGCTGAAGACGAAAGTGGCCGACGACCTGCGCCGGGCGCTCTCCCCAATGTTCAAGTTCCCGGTCGCGGATGACACGTACGCGGCGATGGCCGAGCTCATCAAGCACCAGAACGCGACGCACGAGTTCTACCGCATCGTCGAGTACATGGTGGGCATGGATCCCGGCAAGGTGCTGGACCCGGTGGCACGCAACCGCTCCGGGCCGTCCAAGTGCCTGGCGCTGCTCTACCGCGGCCCGTCCGCCGTGCAGACCATCCGCCACTGGCTGGGCTCGACCGATCCGGACGCCGCGGCGCCGGGGACCGTGCGCAGCGACTTCGGCCGCGACCTGATGCGCAATGGCGCCCACGCGTCGGACAGCATCGAGTCGGCCGAACGCGAGCGCAAGATCATCGGGGTCTGGGACCGCCAGGACGCCAACAATCTGCACCGGCTGGTCGCCGAGTACTTGGAGCAGCCGGCCATGGCGTCGGTGTAACAAAAGAGTCGAGAGTCCAGGGTCGAGAGTCGAGAGCCGGACAAAGAGTCGAGAGTCCAGAGCCAAAACAAGACTCCACCGCCGAGACGACGTACTGCAGATGGCGCAAAAACCGAGCCGCGAACGATGCGTGAAGCGCCGTTCGCGGCTCTTGTATTTTGGTCTCGACTGTTTTTGCCTGCGCAGTCGCCTCTGAATTCTTCTGCTGGCTCTGGACTCTGGACCCTAAGCTCTCGACCCTGGACTCTGGACCTTTGTTTCGGCTCTGGACTCTCGACTCTGGCCGCTCGACTCTTGTTTTGGCTCTCGACTCTTTCAGAACTGCTGGTCGTCGAGCGGTTCTTCGTTCTTGATGGTCAGGATGGCGCTCCAGACGCCGGCGTCGATGTTCTCTGACACGAACCGCACGCTGCCGTCCGCCATGGCGGTGTGCACGCCGCCGGCGTGCCAGCTGCGCGGTGCGGCGCCCTGCTGGCTGGCGCGCGGGGTCGTCCGCTGGGCGAGCGGCTGGAGCGCGGCGCCCTCGTTCTTGACCTGCGTGCACGGCATGCGCGGGTTGCCCTGGGGGTTGTTGTCGCAGAACGGAACGCGGTCCCCGGAGCTGTCCGAGGGACGCTTGTTCGGGGTCAAGTGGTTGTCGGGGTTCGGGTCGTCGCTCCGCGAAGCGATGCCGGAAACGCCCACGCCCGGCAGCGCCCACACGCCACGCCCGTCATTGACCGACTTGGACGCCAGGATCTCGGCAAACACTACCGTGTTGGAGCGGCCGTCGCGGTCGAGGTCCTTGCCGCGCGTGTCCGAGTCCCAGCCGAAGGCGCCGATCAAAAGCGGCTTCTTGCGGATGAATCGCAGGTCGACATCTCCCCCCGCCGCGCCCCAGTTGGCCGCGTAATTCCCCTTGTGCATCGGCGTCGCGTACGATTGCGGCGCATTCGACGCGGCAGTCAGCGATGCGCCCCCGCCCGACGTGTCGGTCGGGCAGACATACAGATCGATCTTCTGCGTGACCGCCGTCGTGTTCTCAGGAGAACGGATGGGTAGTTTAAAGTTGACCGCGTTGTAGATGTTCTTCTGCTCGAAGTACGGCAGCAGCAGCACGAAACAGGACGGGCCGAGCGACGCGTCGGCTCCCTTGTTCAGCGTGCAGTACGGGGTCGAGCACTGATTTGAGTTCGCCCAGTCGGCCCGCGCGATGCCGCCGGGCGGGAAGTACTGGTACTGCGCCTCGTAGTTCTGCAGCGCGATGCCGATCTGGCGGATGTTGCTGCGGCACGAGTTCCGCCGCGCCGCCTCGCGCGCGTACTGCACCGCGGGCAGCAGCAGGGCCACGAGGATGCCGATCACGGCGATGACGACCATCAGCTCGATCAGGCTGAAACCGCGACGACGACGTGGCATAGCAATCTCCCGACGAGTCGCTCCCGATGTGGCCGGGATGGCCCGGCGTGGCACGACTCGGTTGGTCAGACGTTCTCCCATAGCCCGGAGCATCGCCGCTCGGGTCGGGTGGACGCGGTACGGATTCGCCCCTGATTATGCTCTTCAGTTTGTTCCGGACGCGGCCCGCAAGTCAATGAGCAAATCCGTGGAGCAGCGGCCGAATCGGGCTGGCACGCCCCCGCTACCATCACTCGTCGTCCGGCTCTTCGGGTTCGGGCGGGGGAGCTTGCCGGGGCGCGCCGGCAGCGTCGCCTTGCGCCTCGCGCGTGCCGGCCGCCGGCCGTGGCTCTCGGGACATGTCGATCGGCGTGACATCGCGAACGAAGATATGCTGCCCGCGCAGCTCGCTGCGGAAGTGCACGGGGCCGCGCACGGCGACCACTTTTCCGAGGTACTCCGCCAGGTCGATGGCGGGGCCGGCGGTCAGGTAATAGCGCACGCCCCCCTGTGGGTCCACCAGCACGTAGGCCGGTTTGCCGTCGATCGTCATGGCCGACTTGCGCAGCACCCCGCTGCCGTCGTAGAGGGCCGGCTGGCCCTGGTCTGGCGTCGCTTTCGGGCGCGACATCGAGAGCAGCACGCTGTCACGCCGCTTGGATTCCTGGATCAGCCGGTCGAGCTCGCTAAATTTTGCCTTCTTGGCGTCCTCGGCCTGGATGTCGAGCAGCCGGCGGCGGATGAGCGCCTGCTCGGCGCCCGTGGCCGATCGCGCGGCCTGCTGATACAGAGCTCGGGCGGCGGCGAAATCGCGATCGAAGAGTTGCTTGCGCATCGCGGCGGCAAACGCCGCCTCGGCCTTTTCCAATGCGCCCTGCGGCGCGGCGCCCGGTTGCGGCTCGTCCGTCTCGTCCGCGCCATCTGGCGGTTCGACCTCTTCCGCTCCCGCCTCTTCCCCCGGACGTTCCGCAGCGCCGCGCTCTCCCCGCGGCAGACCCACGCGCGCAGCCGGCCCGGCGGCCGACGCACGCTCCAGCGGGTCCCGGTCCCCCGCCCGGCGCAGGAAGTCCGCCTTCGCCCAGCGCACGTCCCCTTTCGGGGGCACAACCTTGTACCAGAGCTGGGCGAGCGGCGGCTGGCCGAACGTCTTGCGCTCGATGATGCGCACGCGGTCGCCGCGCGATAGCTGTACGGGAGACGCATCGCGCAGCCCCTCGTTGATCGGCGTGCCGATGCGCACGTTCACGCGGTCGCCGGTCACTTCGCCTTCCCCCGGGGCGATCTCGCGCAGGTACTGGCCGCTGATCCAGTCGAACGAATCGGCCGGGGGTTCGATGCCGAGCCAGCCGCTCGGCGCCTCGCTGAGCACCGTGACGCGTTCTCCGACGTCTAGAATCGCCGTGCGGTAGTGCAGCTCGGAGGGGCCGCTGCGCACCTGCACCCGCTTCGCGATGACCGCCTCGTACGGAAACTGCGCCGGTGCGGCGGCCAGGAGTGCCAGGCATAGAACCGAACTGAGGGAAAAGAAATGCTGCCTCCTCATACGTCCGCTCCTCGTCGTGAAACGGGAGAGTAGCCGTCACGCTCCGGGTGACGCCCTTCATCATGCGGAGTGTGAGGACCACCCTGGGGCGAGAACTATAGGAATTACGGCGGAAAGCAACAAGGCCAAGCCGTCCGGCACGTTGACACCGCGGCACTGTGGCTAGTATGTAAGGGCGGCGCAACTCGTCCTACTGAAATCGACCGGGTCCACCCCATGCCGCTCTACAACCCGCACGTCATCGAACCGAAATGGCAGGACTACTGGGAACGGAACAAGACGTTCCGCGTTCTCGAAGACTCCGCCAGGCCGAAGCTCTACGTGCTCGATATGTTCCCGTACCCGTCCGGCGAGGGGCTGCACGTCGGGCACCCGGAAGGCTACACGGCCACCGACATGTGGTGCCGCTACAAGCGCATGCGCGGCTTCAACGTGCTGCACCCGATGGGTTACGACGCCTTCGGCCTGCCGGCCGAGCAATATGCAATCGAAACCGGAACGCATCCGCGGGTCACGACCGAGCGGAACATCGCCAACATCCGCCGCCAGATCAAACGGCTCGGGTTCAGCTACGACTGGGATCGCGAGTTCGCGACCACCGACCCCGAGTACGTCCAGTGGACGCAGTGGATCTTCCTGGTGCTCTTTGACACCTGGTTTGATCTGGAGTTCGAGTGGACCGACCCGAAGGGGCGCACGCGGCGGGGCAGGGGGCGACCGATCGCCGAGTTGCCCATCCCCGGCGGCGTGCGTGCCCAAGGGGCGGCGGCGCTGCGTCGCTATCAGGACTCGTTCCGTCTGGCCTACCAGTCCGAGTCCCCCGTCAACTGGTGCGCGGCGCTCGGCACCGTGCTCGCCGACGAAGAGGTGATCAACGGCCGGTCGGAGCGGGGTGACCACCCGGTCCAGCGCGTCCCGCTCCGCCAGTGGATGCTACGTATCACGGCCTACGCCGATCGCCTGGTCGAGGACCTCGACACGCTCGACTGGCCCGACCCGATCAAGGAAATGCAGCGCAACTGGGTGGGTCGGAGCGAGGGGGCGGAGGTCGATTTTTTTATCGGTCAGCCGAGTGAAGCGAGCGGGGAAGGTGCGGGCGATGCGGCTTCGGGCACGGACGCGAGCCGGGCGGCGTTCGCGGTGTGGAAGGCCGAACGCGCGCGGCAAGCTTTCCCAGCGCCGGACCGTGGGTCCGTTGGGGAATCGACCCCCCCTGTCCACCCCTTGCCAAGGGGGGGACAAGGGGGGGGATCGACCGAACGGACCCACCCCCCGGCGACCTCCGAACGGATCCACCATCCGGCGACCTCCGGACAGATCCACCCCCCGGCGACGGCTTCGGCCGACTCGATCCGCGTCTATACCACGCGCCCGGACACGCTCTTCGGCGCCACCTACATGGTGCTCGCCCCCGAGCACCCGCTGGTGCGGCTCGACGAGCCCCGCTCGATCGTCGCCGACGCCTGGCCGGAGGGAACTCCCGAACTCTGGAAGGGGGAGCCGCCGGCGGCGACGCCGCGCGAA
>JBGPMX010000179.1:0-8497 GCA_041487215.1 Planctomycetia bacterium
AGGTCAGAGATCAGAGATCAGAGGCCAGAGGTCAGAGATCAGAGGTCAGAGATCAGAGATCAGAGGTCAGAGATCAGAGATCAGAGGTCAGAGATCAGAGGTCAGGCAGGTTGTCATCCTGAGCCAGCGAGGAACGAGCAAGCGAAGGATCTCGATGCTCACCCGTTTTGCTTCCCCCGGGTTACGGTCCCCTCGCCCCCGCGCTCATGGCTCATGCGGGGGAGAGGGTTAGGGTCAGGGGGTACTTCACTGCGTGAGGGGGCGCTGGCTGGGTGAGGGGCGCTTACCGCGCCCTCACCCCGTCCCTCTCCCGCGGATCCGTGAGCGGGCGAGGGGGCCGGACTCCGAAAGCGCGGAACAGATGAGCTGCCACACGCTGACGTGATCTCCAACCCGGACTTCTCATGCACGATCCGATCCGATTGGCCGTGCTCATCTCCGGCGGCGGCACGACGCTCCAGAACTTCATGGACCGTGTCGCCGACGGCCGCATGAAGGCAGAGATCGCGCTGGTGATCTCGAACAACCCGGCGGCCGCGGGACTCGAGCGCGCTCGGCGCGCCGGCATTGCCGCCGAGGTCATCCGCCGCGAAGATCACGCGGATACCCACGGCTTCAGCGCGGCCATTTTCGCGCGCTGCCGGGCCGTGCACGCCGACCTCGTTACCCTGGCCGGCTTCCTCAAGCTCCTGGAGATCCCCGCCGACTTCGCCGGCCGGGTCATGAACATCCATCCGGCCCTGATCCCCCAGTTCTGCGGCAAGGGAATGTACGGGGCGCGCGTGCACCAGGCCGTGCTCGAGTCCGGTGCGAAACTGAGCGGCTGCACCGTGCACCTGGTCGACAACGAATACGACCACGGTCCCATCATTCTCCAGCGCACCGTTCCGGTGCTCGAGGAGGACACGTCCGAGACGCTCGCCGCACGCGTGTTCCGCGAAGAGTGCAAGGCGTACCCCGAGGCGATCGAGCTGTTCGCCACCGGAGCCCTCGAGATCGAAGCGGGGCGGGTCCGCGTGCGACGCAAATCGAATTCCTCCGGCTGAACGCGACCGATCTCCGGCGTCGCCCAGCCCGGCACGCCCATCGCTTGAATGATGGGGGCTCTGGGGCGTGCCACCCATCCTAGGTGTTCCGTCAGCGGCCCGGTGCGGTAGAGCGACGCGTCACACTTTTGCCGGATTTGTCGGCCGGGTTGGCCGATAAACAATACGAGGCCGTCTGTGCGGTTCGGGCGTCCCGAGAACGGGTGATCGAGCGGCGGGCACGGCCGCTTTTCTCACCTTGGCACCCTCAGATTCATTTGCTAGACTCCCGCCCCTCTTCGGCCAGATTTCGAGAACCATCTCTCTCATCTGAGTGAGCATCAGGCGTCTCCCCAAGGATGGGGAAGCCGTTTCGGAACCGGCGCGCCGGGCCAGAAGCATGGAAGGAGGCCACATGAGCACGGGCGAGAAGCAGCAGCTGCGGGTCCACATCCGGTGGATGATCCGCCGGGACATGCCCGATGTCTTGCGCATCGAACAGGCCAGCAGCGATTACCCCTGGTGTGAAGAGGAGTTTCTTCGCTGCCTGCGGCAGCGCAACTGCATCGGCATGGTCGCGGAGCAGGGGGAAAAGGTCATCGGCTTCATGATCTACGAGCTGCACAAGGCAAAGCTGCACATCCTAAACTTCGCCGTGCACCCGGAGCACCGCCGCTCGGGCGTCGGCACGCAGATGGCCGAGAAGCTCGTGAGCAAGCTGTCCAGCCACCGCCGCACGCGCATCATGATCGACGTTCGCGAGACGAATCTCGAAGCCCAGCTCTTCTTCCGGTCCGTGGGTTTCCGCGGTGTCGGTGTGGCGCGGGAGTTCTACGGGGATTCGGGCGAAGACGCGTTTGTCATGGAATACCGCTACAACGCCCCCGTCGCGGAGGGAGCCGTCCTGCCGGTCAACCGGATACGGCCCAACCTGAGCGCCTGAAAGCCGTCTGGATGCAACGCAAGCCCGCCCGGCTCAGCGCCGGGCGGGCTTTTTTTGTGTGTGGGACCCGCGCCACCCGGTCGGATGCCCCGCGTCCCGCCTTGCAACGATATTCCAGCCTTTATAACATGGAGCGCTTCGGTCCTATCCGTCTTGCGGTTCCGACGGTTACGGCGAGCTGAGGCCACGCATGCAGTATGATCCGAGTGCTCCACTGATCGTCCAGGGTGACCGATCGATTCTGGTCGAGGTGGATAACGCTCGGTACGCCGAGGCGCGGGACGCCATTGCCCCGTTCGCCGAGCTGGAGAAGAGTCCCGAGCACATCCATACCTACCGGCTCAGCCCGCTTTCGCTCTGGAACGCCGCCTCGACCGGCACGACTGCCGACCAGGTGATCGCGGCGCTCGAGCGGTTCTCTAAGTTCCCGATCCCCCAAAACTTGCTCGCCGACATCCGGGAGCTGATCTCGCGGTACGGCCGGGTGCGGCTGCGCAAGGCCGACGGCCGGCTGGTGCTGGAATGTTCCGAGCCGGCACTGCTCGAGGAATTGGCCCGGCAGAAGGCGGTACGCCAGTACCTGGGCGAGCGCGTCGACCCGGCCACGTTCCGCATCGAGGACCGCTACCGGGGAGTGCTCAAGCAGGCGCTCATTGCGGTCGGTTACCCGGCGGAGGACCTGGCCGGGTACGTGGCGGGGGCCGATCTGCCCATGCAGCTGCGCGGGACCACCGCCGCGGGCCCCCCCTTCATTGTCCGCGATTACCAGGAGGCGGCCGTGGCCGCGTTCTGGGCGGGCGGGGACGTGCGGGGCGGCAGCGGCGTCATCGTGCTGCCGTGCGGTGCGGGGAAGACCATCGTCGGCATCGCGGCGATGGCGACCGTTGGGAAGTCGACGCTCGTTCTCACAACCAGCCAGACCGCGGTGCACCAGTGGCACCAGGAGCTGCTCGACAAGAGCGACATCAATCCGGCGCTCATCGGCGAGTACACGGGACACTCCAAGGATCTGGCACCGTGCACGCTCGCGACCTACCAGATCCTCACGTACCGCCCCTCGAAGCAGGAGGATTTCCCTCACTTCTCCATCTTCAACGAGCGCGACTGGGGCCTGATCATCTACGACGAGGTGCACCTGTTGCCCGCACCGGTCTTCCGGATCACCGCCGAGATCCAGGCACGGCGCCGGCTCGGTCTCACGGCGACGCTGGTGCGCGAGGACGGCCGGGAGGAGGACGTCTTTAGCCTGATTGGCCCGAAGAAGTACGACGTGCCGTGGCGGGTGCTCGAAGCGCGCGGCTGGATCGCGGAGGCGGCGTGCGTCGAGGTCCGTATGGGGCTGCCCAGCGAGCTGCGCATGGATTACGCGGTGGCGGAGCTGCGCAACAAGTTCCGCCTGGCGAGCGAGAACCCGGTGAAGGAGCAGCTGGTGGAACATCTGCTGCACCGTTTCGACGCGGCGACGGACCGGATCCTGATCATTGGCCAGTACCTGGCCCAGCTCCGGCGGCTGGAGCGGCGGTTTCGCATCCCGCTGGTGACAGGGCAGACGCCGCAGGCCGACCGGGATCGGCTGTATGCCGAGTTCCGTGCCGGGGCGATCCGCCAGCTCATTTTGTCCAAGGTGGGCAACTTTGCGCTCGACCTCCCGGACGCGAACGTGCTCATCCAGGTTTCGGGCACGTTCGGTTCGCGGCAGGAGGAGGCGCAGCGACTCGGCCGGGTGCTGCGGCCCAAGAGCGACGGCTCGCATGCCCGGTTCTTCACGCTCGTGACCCGCGACACGCGGGAGCACGAGTTCGCGCACAACCGCCAGCGTTTTCTGACGGAGCAGGGGTACAGCTACGAGATCGTGGACGAGGCAGATCTGTTCCCGGGCGCCGCGCGTGCGCTCGATCGCCCGGCGGATCCGGCCATGCGTACGGCGTCCTGAGCGCGGTGCCGCCGCCGGCGCGGCATCTTGCAGCCGTTGCAAAAGCCCGCGCTGAACTCGCCCGAGTACAGATGAGAGTCTTAATTCTGGCGAATTCAGCTACATCTCGACGATCTTTTGGCACGTGCGTTAAAAAAAAACGGAAAAGGCCGACATGCTGAAACCGCCTTCGGGTGTGCAGGGCTCGCGTTCGTCGCCTCAGCGGCGCATCCCGGTCCGGCTGCACCGCAACGTGTCCCTGATCAAGACTTCGGACGCTCACCTGGCCGAGGAGCTGCTCGCGCGCAAGAAGCTCGCCGGGCTCCTGGCGGGGCGTCTCACGGATCAGGTGCTGCTGGTCCGGCCGGGGCTGGAGGCGGCCGTGATCGAGGAGCTGCGCAAGATCGGCCAGACGCCGCAGGTGATCCGGGGAGGCAACTCATGAGTGCGATGCCGAGCCCGGAAGGGGGCCGGGCGGGATCGGCCGACCTGTACCGCTCGGTGCTCGCCAAATACTCGGCGCCGGTACTCCGCGGCGTGCGCGATCGGCTTGACCTGAGCGCGCCGGGGCAGTCGGCGACGCAGCTGGTGAAGGCGATCGAGGAGCACCTGTGCGATCCGTCGCATCGCACGGCGGCGGTGAGCGATCTGGCGCCCGAGCTGCGGCCGGCCCTGGCGGTGCTGCCGCACATGCCGCAGGCGGGTTGGCGTGCCGACGAGCTGCGTGAGGTCCTGCGTTACCTGGGCTGCCGCACGCCGGACAAGGCCATTCGCGCCCTGCTCGCCCTGGGCCTGATCGCGCTCGACGCCCCGACCAGGCGGGTTCAGACAGTGCAGCAGTTTGACCAGCTGCTGGCGGAATGGGGGGGCGAGAGCCTCCTGCTGGTTCCGCACCCCGCGTTCACGCACCAATCGGTGGGCATCGTGGAAGACCCGCCGCGCCGCGGGCTGACCCGCAGCGTGCGCGGCGCGCGCGAGAGTGACGGCCGGGAACTGCTGCTGCGCGCCGCGGTGCTCTGGCAACGGATCGCGGAGTCGCCGCTGCGGCTCACGCAGGACGGCGAGCTCTTCAAGAGAGATCTCGAGCGGCTGGCCGCCGACGCGGTGCTCGGTGCCCCGGTCTTCGACGAACTGGCTCCGCTTCCGGACATGTCACAGCTGGCCCTGGCACTGGCCGAGTCGCTGGGGCTGATCGAGCGCGACGAGGACAGCGCGCAGCTCCGCGCGCGGCTGACCGCGGTGTGGCAGGAGAGCCTGCCGGCCATGCAGCGGCGGGTGTGGCAGACGCTGCTCGCTACGCGGCGCTGGAACGAGATGGGAGGCGACGAGACGGCCGACCCGCTCGAGGTCCGCCACCTGCCGGCGCGGCGCTGGGCCACGCTGTTGCTCCTGGCGGCACTCGACCCGGACACGTGGATCGATCTGGACTCGCTGGATCGCGAGCTGTCGCTGCGCAACCCGGACCGTGCCTCGCTCGGCACGCCGCGCGGCCCGCGGCCGTTCCGCGTTTTCATGGGGCGCTCGAACGATCCCGCCGGTCCCGCCGCGCCGCGCAGCGATACCGCGGAGTGGCTGGAGACGTTCCTGCTCGGCGCGATGTACCAGGCGGGGATCACCCAGGTCGCGGACGAGGCTGCGGCGGGCTCGCCCGTGGTGCGGCTCGCGCCGCTCGGCCGCTGGATCCTCGGGGTCGGGCCGCTGCCGCTCGCGCCGCCCCTCTTCGACAAGACGCTGTTCGTGCAACCCAACCACGAGGTGGTGGTCTACCGGCAGGGGCTCACGCCCGAGCTGCTCGGCCAGCTCGCATCGTTCTGCCGCTGGAAGGGGCTGGGCGCCGCGCTGACGCTCGAACTCACGGCCGAGAGCGTGTACCGCGGCCTCGAACTCGGCCGTACGGCCGAGGAGATGGTCGGCATCCTGGATCGGCACAGCCAACGCTCCATACCGCCCGGTGTGGCCGATTCGGTGCGGACTTGGTCGCAGCGCCGCGAGCGGCTCAGCTTCTACACCCGCTCCACCATCCTCGAGTTCAGCGATCCCGCCGATCTCGAGCAGGCGCTGGCGCGCGGCATCTGCGGGGACCGCCTGACCGACCGCATGCTGCTGGTGGCCGACGAGCGGTCGCTGCCGTTCGATCAATTCCGGCTGGCCGGCTCGCGCGATTACCGCCAGCCGCCCGCCGTTTGCGTCGTGCCGGCGGAGGATGGGGTAACGCTGGAGATCGACGCCGCGCGCTCCGATCTGCTGGTCGAGCGCGAGGTGGATCGCTTTGCGGACCCGCTGCCCGGCAGCGGGAACGGTGACCGGCGGCGCTACCGCGTCACCCCCGCGTCGCTGGCGCGCGCGGCGCGGCTTGGCCTGCGCCCCGCGTACCTGGCGGAATGGTTTCGGCTCCGCGCCGGACGCGGCTTGCCGTCGAGCGTCCAGCTCATGCTCCAGGCGACCAGCCGCGCCCCGATCCGCATGGCGCACACCGTAGTGCTCGAGGTGCCCAGCGAGGCGGTGGCCGACGGCATCATGCAGCACCCGCTCACCCGACCGCACATCGCCAGCCGCCTCGGCCCCACCGCTTTGGCCGTGGCGCCGGACAAGATCGAGGCGTGCGAGCGCGCGTTCCGCGAGCTTGGCATCAACATCACACCCGGAACAGCCGGCTGATCGACGTGCGCTCGTGGATGGATCGGATCGCTTCCGCGAAGAGCGGCGCCACGGAGACCACACGGACGTTGGGCGGCAGCGTCTCGAAGCGGTGCTCGACAGTGTCCGTCATCACCAGCTCGACGATCGGGCTGGCCGCGATCCGCTCGGCGGCGCCGAGCGAAAGCACGCCGTGGCTGACCGCCGCGTACACGCCGCGTGCCCCCTTGTCCAGCACGGCGCGGGCCATCGCCATCAGGCTCCCCCCCGTGAACGCGATGTCGTCCACGATGAGCACGTTGCGGTCCTTCACGTCACCGATCACGCTCCAGACCCGCGCCTGCTCGTTGTCCCCCATGCGCTCTTTGTTGCCGATCACCACCGGGGTACTGAGCAGCTGGGCGTAGCGGTACGCCTGCTTGCCGAAGCCGACATCGGTCGAGGCCACGGCGAGATTGGGAATCTGCTTCCTCGCGAAGTAGTCACAGATCACCGGCATGGCGTGCAGGTGGTCCACCGGCACGCGGAAGAACCCCTGGATCTGCGGGCTGTGCAGGTCCATGGTCAGCACGCGGTCGGCACCCGCCGCCTCGATGGCGTCGGCACAAACCCGCGCCCGGATCGACACGCGGGGCTCATCCTTCTTGTCCCCCTTGGCGTAGCTGAAGAACGGGATCACGGCCGTGACCTGCGCTGCCGACGCGCGCTTGAACGCATCGATCCAGAACAGCAGCTCCACGAAGTTGTCGTTCACCGGGTATGCGATGCCCTGCACGATGAAGACGTCGCGGCCGCGCACGTTTTCGAGCACGCGCACGAGCGTGTTCCCCTCGCTGAAGCGCATCGTTTCCGACTGGGCCGGCCGGATCTCCAGCTGCGCGCAGATCTGCCGCGCCAAGCTGGGGCTGGCGCTGCCCGCGAAAACTTTGAGCTCGCCGTGCGGGTCGTTCACGCGCCACTCCTGAGTCGATATCGGGGCAAACCCTGATTCTAAAGCCGCGGCGGAAGCTCCACAACAAGCGGCCCGGTCCGTGTCCCGTCGGGCTCGAGCCCCGCGAGCCGCCGTAGGAAATGATCCACCCGCGCCAGCACGCCACCGCGGCTCTCGAACGAGCGCCGCTCCAGGTAGTGCCAGCGCAGCCAGACCAACCCGCCGGAGAAGATACCCGTGACGTCGATGGTGCCGATCAGGTCGCGCAGCTCGGGCGAGAGCGGGCGAAGCTCCTCGTACGCCGCCAGCCCCTCGGGCCACGCGGCGGCATCGCCGTCGATCAGGCTGCCGAGCAGCCGGGCGACGTCGATGGCAACCGTGTCGTTTGCCATGGTGCCGAAATCGACCAGCCCGCTCACGCGGGCTCCGTCGAACAGCACGTGGTCGTGCCAGACGTCGCGGATCACCGGCTGCTGCAGCACGCGGGGCAAGGGCCGCTCGAGCAGCGCGTCCAGCGTGGCGGCGTGGCTGTCCACGTGACGCAGCAGGGCCGCGGCGCGCGCGTCCATCTCAGGCCAGCGGCCGTCCGGGATGCGGGCACGCAGCACCTCGGCGGCGCGTCCCTTCAGGAACGCACGCAGCTCACGGAACCTCCGCGCGAGCGTCGGGCTCGGGGTCGGTGCGGACGGCTTTTGGAACGACTCGGCGGCAAGGTGGAACCGCGCCAGGGCGCGCATGGCCGCACGCAGCCGCACACGGCTTGGCCCGGCCAGGTAGTCGGCCCGGCCAGGCATCCAGGGCGTCAGTTCCCAGAGAGAGCCGGCGTGCTTTACGAAACTCGAGCCGTCCGGCGTGCGCATCGGGCAGGGAACAAAGTCGATGCCGCGCGCACCCACGTGGAACAGAACCGCGTGCACCCAGGTGAGCTGCCGCTGGTTCGGGTACTCGGGCGGCCACGCGCGCAGGCAGAGCGTGCCCAGCTCCGTGCGCAGCCGCCAGAGCCGTGCGCCGCTGAACCCTCCATGGTTCCCGAGCTCCTCGATCGACGC
>JBGPMX010000180.1:0-8496 GCA_041487215.1 Planctomycetia bacterium
AAGGTGACAAGATGACAAGGTGACAAGGTGACAAGGTGACAAGGTGACAAGATGACAAGATGACAAGATGACAAGGTGACAAGGTGACAAGGTGACAAGGTGAGTGACGACACTCCGGCCTGTCACCCTGTCACCCGGTCACCCGGTCACCCGGTCACCCGGTCACCCGGTCACCCGGTCACCGTGTCATGTTGAAGCGGGAGTGGCGGCTGTGAATTACACTGTGGCTGATCCGGAGTGGGGTGTCTGGATCATCGCCTACTTCTTTCTGGGCGGCATCGCCGCGGGCACGTACTTTATCGCTATCCTCATCGAGTGGTTTGGCTCCGACGAGGATCGGCCGCTCGCTCGGATCGCCTACTGGATCGCCTTTCCGCTCATCGTGCTCTGCGGCTTGCTCCTGGTCCTTGATCTGCATCGGCCCGAACGCTTCTGGCACATGCTGCTCAAGTCGGAGGTGACGAAGGCGGCGTTCGCGGAAGGATTCCCGTTCAGCGCGGCGGGCTGGCGGCGTGCGGTACACGCGCCGGCATTCAAATACTGGTCGCCGATGTCGGCGGGCTCCTGGGCCCTCACGCTGTTCGGCGCCTGCGCGCTTGCTTCGTTCCTGACGGAACTCCGGCCCGAGCGCTGGCCGAGCCGGTGGCTGCGAGCGCGCTGGCCGCACCGGATTCTCCAGACCATCGGCTGCGCCGCCGGTTTCTTCATCGCCAGCTACACCGGGGCGCTGCTCGGCGCCACCAACCAGCCGATGTGGAGCGATACCGTCTGGCTGGCGCCGCTCTTCCTGGCGTCGGCCGCGTCGACCAGCCTGGCAACGCTGGGGCTGATCGCGCGGTGGAAGGAGATCGGCACGCCGCACGCACGGGCGCGACTTGAGGGTGCCGAGCCGCTGGCGCTGGGCCTGGAGCTGATCGTCCTGGGCGCCTTCGCCGCCTCGCTGGGCGAGAACCTTGGCCCGGTGCTCGAGACAACGCGCGGTAACATCCTGATCTTTGGCAGCCTGGTGGTGGCCGTGCTCGTGCCGCTCGTCTTGCACGCTCGCGTCGGCCGCCGGCGGCCGTGGGGCATCCCCGGAGCCGCGGCGTGCGTGCTCGTCGGCGGCCTGCTGCTCCGCTACGGGGCCGTGACGACGCCGCGTGAGCTCTTGCGCCGGGGGCCATCTAGTGCGATCCGGTTCGCTCCCGAGCAGGGCCGGCACGTCGGCGAGCCCGGGGCGGACATCGGCAACCACGGCGAACCGGTCACGCCGCGTTCCAAGCTTGATGAGTGAGTGGTGAGCGCGGGGGTGAGGCATGGCTCCGGCGCCAAAGTCCCCCGCCAAAGGCGGGGGCTCATTCGGCCCCCGCCGCTGGCGGGGGGCTCAGAGTCGTGAGCGATGGGGGGTAGGAGACACCGGTGAGGCGGACCTGTACCACTCGCCACTCACTCTGCTGCGAGGCCCATGAGCGACGTTAGCGAACATCCAGCCCCGAGCGACGCAAGCGGGACCCGGCCCGAGGACTCCGTGTGCCCGCCATTGCGTCCGCGCGACTTCGCCGTGCTCTTGCTCGCGTCCGGGGGCGTCACGCCACGCCAGCGCGCCCGTGACCAGCAGGCCGACTGCGCCGGCCTGGCGCTCAAGCGGCGCGTGCTGAACGCCCTGGTCGCACTCGACCCCGATCCGCCGGACCTGGAGCGAGCGCTGCTACAGATCGTTGACCAGCTAGAGCCGCCGAGCGGGCCGACCCGAGCGATCGCGCTCGTCCTCGCCGAAGAATGGCGCGCGGCGAACGCCACCCCCGAATGGCTGGCCCACCTCGTCGGCGAGGCCGTGCAGGGTGACAAGGTGCCTAAGGTGACAAGGTGACAAACAGCCTTCTGCATAAATGGTTCGGCGACCCGCGCGGCGCTCTGCCAGATGTCGAGCGCGCACGCGGGGAGTTCGACCGACTCGCGGCCGCTCGGCCCGAGCTGCTCCCGGTCTTGGGATGGTTGCGGGAAATGCTCCCTGAGCTGGCGTCCCCCAGCTCCGCGCCCGTCGTGCTGCTGGACCCGGAACGAGCGCGGGCCAAACTGAAGGAGGGGATTCCGCTGCTTCGCGACGAGCGGGTGGCTGTGGATGCCGACGAATTCCGCAGCCGCTGGCAGCGCGCTTGCGAGGCGCTCGAGACGCAGCAAGCCGACGGGGTAGCCGCCGCGCTGGGCGACGCCGTCCGGGCCGGCCGACTCGATCCGGGCGGCATGGTCGATGCGGTCCTTGCGGGAAAGCCCGAGGCGGTGCGCGGCCGGGCGCAAGAACTGGGACTCGATGCCGGGCTGGCGACGATACTGCTCCGGTTCACGCTGGGGCCGCTGTTCACGGCGCTCGAGGCGTCGCTCGGCACGTTGCGAGCCGGCGTGGACTGGGAGCGGGGTTACTGCCCGACGTGCGGCTGCTGGCCGCTCCTGGGCGAGTTCCGCGGTCTCGATCAATTGCGTTTTCTACGCTGCGGGCTGTGCGCGTCCGATTGGGAGGTGCCGCGGTTGTGGTGCCCGTTCTGCGGCAACCGCGACCACGAACAGCTCGGTTTTCTCCACAGCGCAGGCGAAGAGACGCAGTACCGGGCGTCGCTTTGCGATAGCTGCCGCGGTTACGTCAAGATGATCTCGACCTTATCCCGTATGCAGCCGTTGCACCTGCTGGTGGCGGACGCCGCCACGCTGCACCTCGACCTGGCCGCCGCGGAACGGGGCTACACGAGCCATTCCTGAAAAGAACGGCTGGCTGCACCCGTTGAGGTTTGCCGCCGCGACGGTCCGGACGGCGTCACGGGTCGCGTGGGTACCCGGCGGCGTTTCGGGCTCCTATGATGGTGGGCCATGGGCTCGTCCCGATCTCCCACCGCCGTTCCGCCTCGCCCCGGTCCCGCGCGCGCGAACATCGCCGCGGCGGCGCTCGCCATCAGCGTGGCCGCCGCCGCGCTCTTCGTCGCCACGGCGGGCGATTACGGACTGACCATCGACGAGCCGGTTTACATCGCGAGCGCAGATCGCGTCGCCGGCTGGTTCCACGATCTCACCTCGGACGGGCGGGCCGGGTTCGCCGCGGCGCTATGCCCCGAACGGTTGTCGCAAGCGTGGGTGTTCG
This sequence comes from Planctomycetia bacterium, assembly GCA_041487215.1. Taxonomy (GTDB): domain Bacteria; phylum Planctomycetota; class Planctomycetia; order JALXBF01; family JBGPMX01; genus JBGPMX01. Next base: position 3,110 of record JBGPMX010000180.1, read on the forward strand.
GGCGGCCTGAGAACCGCAACCTGCCGGTCCCCGTGTTGCTCGCGAGCCTGGGGCACTCCCTGTCGCATGGCTGGCTCCCGCCGCTTGTCTCGTACCGCGTCGGCACCTGCCTCTTCTTCGCATTCACGCTGGGCGTACTCTTCGCCGCCCTGGCGACCGCGCACGGCTGGCTGGTCGCGTGCGTGGCGACGGGCAGCCTGCTCGTTATGCCGCGGGTGTTCGTGCACGGGCACCTGAACGCCACCGACGCGCCGGTGTCCTGCTTCTGGCTGCTGACCCTGCTCGGGTGGCTGCGCAGCGGCTCGAGCTGGCGGGCCGCGGTGCTGACCGCGCTCGCGTGCGGGCTGGGTCTGGCCACCAAGGCGACCTTCGTGCTCGTGCCGCTGATCTTGGGCGCATGGGTGCTCGTGGGCCGCTATTGGCAGTGGTGGCGTGCCGCGCTCGTGGTTGCCGGGCTCGCACCGCTCGTCATGCTGGCCTCTTGCCCTATGTGGTGGCATGCGCCGCTGGCGATGCCGCTGGATTACTTCCGCACCGTATTCCGCTCGGACGAGGTGTGGCGCATCGAAGTCTATTACCTGGGCCGCACCTACATCGGCGGGATCAACCCCCTGCCGTGGCACAACGGCTGGGTGTTGCTGGCGGTCACCACGCCTCCCTGGACGCTGGCGCTCGCCGTGTGGGGGGGATGGCAGGGGCTGCGCAGGCGTGCGGCCGAGACCGCCCTGTGGGTGATTGGAGCAGCGGCCCTGCCCGCGCTGCGCATGCTGCCGGGTACGCCCGGACACGACGGTATCCGGCTGATGCTGCCGAGCGTCTTCTGCCTGGCGCCGCTCGCCGGGTTCGGCTGCTGCGCCATTGCCGAACGGGTCTGCCGCGGCTCGGGCGCGCGCGGCGTGTGGCTGCGCGGCGGCCTGGCCGCTCTGCCGCTTGCGTGCGGCGTGGCATCGCTGGCCGCGATCCACCCGTTTGGTCTTTCGTACTACAGCGAGCTCATCGGAGGGCTCTGGGGCGCGGAGCGGTTGGGGTTCGAGGTGAGCTATTGGTTCGATGGCCTCACGCCGCGCGCGCTGGAACAGATCAACGAGCGTGTGCCCGTCGCGGCGCGTGTCTGGATCTTCCCGCGTTACGAGGGCTACGAGCAGCTCCGCGCCTGGGGACTCTGGCGACGCGACCTCTGCGAGGGGGACATCGGCAACGCTGATTACCTGCTGCTTTATGCGCGGAAGAGCCGGTTCTACGCCATTCCCGGCATTGCGGACGTGTACGAGCGCCGCAGGCCGGACTGGTCGCTGCGCGCCCAGGGCGTACAGGTCGTCGGGCTCTACAAGTTGTGAACGCATGATCCATGAGCGGAGCGACGGGGGACCGCGGGTCTGCCGTCACAAAGGACCGATCGCCTACCAGCGCGCCGTGCGCAGCTCCCACTCGCCGGGCAGGTAAAACGGTGCTTCGTCGCAGCGCGGGTGGGCGGCAAGCACCAGCTCCACGGGCTGTCTCTTGAGGAACTTGTAGAACCTGGCCGCTTCGAGCGATCCCGCGGGGTCCGGGGCCCCGTCCGCCTCGTGGTACTCTTCGTGCGGGCCGAGCGGAAATCGTTCGACGTTGTCCCCGCCGATCACGACCAGCCTGCCGGAAATGCGCGTGAGGTAGGACATCAGCGCGCCCCCCTTGGCGTTCCGACCGCACGACAGAGCCTTGAGGCGCACGCCGCCGCGCTCGAACTCGTCCCCGTCGCGCAGCACGCGGTCGGGATTCTCAGCGCCTGGCACGCCGCGCGGCATGGCGCCGCTCACGAGCTCGGCCCCGGTGGCCGCTCGCAGCGCGCCGGCCGACTCCCAGTGGTCGGGGTGGCTGGCCGTGATCAGGATCGTGCACACGCGCGCCGGCGCGCCGGTGAGTCTCGAGATGCCGGACAGCAATGCGACCGGATCGGCGTGGCCCGGGTCGACAGCGATGAACCCGTCCGCCGTGCGCAGCGCGTACGTGGCGATGCCGTGCGCGGCGCCGAGATAAAGGATCTCCGGAGTGATCGCTCGGGGGTCGGCGTCGAGAAAGACGGCGGCTTCGCGCGCATGGTCGCGCAGCCAGCCGTCGAGCCGGGCGATCGCCGGGTCGAGCAGGGCGTGCCAGCCCGCAGCGCCGACGCACGGGTTGAGCTCCGTGCCGAACGCCGGGTGACCGGGCAGGACGATGTCGGCGCGCAGCTGCCGCAGGCGGGTGAGCGAGCTCAAGTAGCTGGGCATGTCTCCGCCGTAACGGGGTCCGAGCCGCGTCATGTACGCCCCCCCCAGAGAGCCGGGTGAGAGTGTCAGCACCGTGTCCCCCGACCAGACCACCCAGCGGCCGCGCACGCGGGCGCGGTAGCACGCGCTGCCGCCTGTATGCCCGGGGGTGGCGATCACCTCGATCTCTGTGCCGCCCAGCCGCACCTTCTGCCCGTTGTCGAGCGGCCGCACGTCGCTTAGCACCGGCACATCCGTGATGGGACGCGAGTGCGACGAGTAGTACAAGCCCAGGTCGGCGGCGTGCGTGAGGGACGCGGCCTCCGCGCGCAGGGCCATCACCGTCGCACCCGTGCGGTCCACGAGTTCGCGGGCCGCGAACCAATGGTCGGCGTGAAGATGCGTGATGAGGATGATCCGGATGCGCGACGTGTCCAATCCGAGACTCGCGAACGCCTGCTGGACAACCGTGGAGCGCAGGCCGGGGTCGACCACCACGATGCCGGCCGGCGTGTCCAGCGCGTAGCCGGCGCTGTAGCTGTACGAGCTGTCGGTGCCGAGGAAGTAGAGGCCGGAGCCCGGCAGAATCTCATGTGCCGGGCCGGCGAGTGTGGCGGAGCGTGCGCGCGGGGCCGGGCCGAGCCAGCGCCAGCCGAGCCACGCGAGGAGGCCGGCCACGGCCAGGCCGGCGCACGCGAGGGCCGCCTTCGACCAGCCTCTGGAACCGCGCGTTCTCTCGTTCAAGTGGCTCCCATTGCAGGGGGTGGCTCAACTTCGCTGGCCCCGCATGCGTCTGCCCCGGTTTTGAGCCGGCCCGCTTCCAGGTCGTACACGGTCGTCGCCACCGCAAGCAGCTCGGCGTCGTGCGTGGCGACCACTACCGTCGTGCCCTGGGCGTGGATCTCCGCGAGCAGAGCGCGGAGCAGGCCCGCAGCCTTGCGGTCCAGGTTGGAGGTTGGTTCGTCGGCCAGCAAGGCTTGCGGTTGACCTGCCAGCGCGCGAGCGATCGCCACGCGCTGCTGCTCGCCGCCGCTCAGCTCCTCCGGACGCTTCGACATCTTATCGGCCAGCCCGAGCCGTTTGAGCTGCTGCGCCGCGAGCTCGTAACGCTGCCGGGCGGGGATGCCGCGCGGGATGAGCGGGTAGGTGACGTTGTTCCAGACCTCGAGGCCGGGAAGGAGCGAGAAGTTCTGGAACACGAACCCGATCCGCCGGCGTCGCCGTGCCAGCTCGAAATCCGACAGCACGGCAAGATCGTCCCCGTCGTGGAGCACCTGCCCGGATGTGGGCCGATCCAGGGCGCCCAGGAGTGCGAGCAGCGTGGTCTTGCCGGAGCCGGATGCGCCCGTGAGGGCCGCGAAGGTCCCCTGCGGGATGCTGATCGATACGCCCCGCAGCGCGCGCACCTCCTCTTTCGAGCCCGCTCGAAAGACCTTCGCGACGTTCCGGGTTTCGATGAGTTTCATACCACGACGATCCGTGGGAGAGGGTCCGGACAATTCTCTGTGGATGCGCGTGCCCGTGCCCGCTAGCGCATCGCTTCGGTTGGCGGCACGGTCGCTGCGCGCCACGAAGCGTACAGCGTACCGATCATGACGACGGCCAGGGACATGACCAGCGCAACGAGCGCGGGGACCGGCGTGAGCCGCGCAGGGATCCGGATCGCGGGTACGGTACCGACCCCCGCCAGGAAGAGGCTTGCCACCCAATAGCCGTTGAACAACCTCAGCCACGCGAACGCCAGCAGCACGGAGAGGGCCGCGGCGGCCACGGCCAGCACGACGCTTTCGGCCACGCTGCGCCAGAGCACCTCGTCGGTTTGCCACCCGGTGGCCTTCAGGATGCCGATTTCGCGGCGTCTCTCCGCGAGCCCGAAGCCGGAGGTGACCAGGACCACCAGGATGCTCACGGCGAAGCCGAGCAGGAAGTGCAGGTTGAAGATCCCTTCACGGTGGAGCAGGCCGCGCGGCAGCAGTACATCCAGGTCGCGCGCGGTGGCCACGCGCAGGCGTGGCGCGACGCCGCCAGTCGCGGGCAGGCGAAGGATGGAACGGCTCACCGCCTCCTCATAGCCGGCCCGGCAGTACACGAGAAGGTCGCTCGCCGTGTCGCGCTCGGCGAAAACGGCCGATGCGGTCGCGAACGAGGTCAGGATGAGCCGGGCCTGCCAGAGCGATACGTCGGACCGGAAGACGCCGACGAAGCGCGACACCCGCTCCCCTTGCGGGTTCTGGTAGAACGGCGGGATGAGCGAGCCGACGTGCAGCCCCAGCCGCCGCGCCAGCTCCGTGCCGATCACCAGGTCGTTCAGGCTCGCCGGGTCGTAGAGGGTTCCCTCCACGCAGCGGAGCCCGCTCGGCAGATCGCGCGGGCTGATGCCGACCAGCACCGCCTCTTCGTCGTCCTTGCCCAGGGTCAGCCTGCCGACGATCCTCGGGACGACGCGCGTGACCCCGTCGAGCGCTCGGATGCCCTGAGCCCGCTCGAGCGGCAGCGGCGCCGTGCGGCCGAACCGCTCGCCCGTCACGTACATGTCTGCACCGGAGCGGATCGACTCCGCCGCCTGCTCGGCGACGCCCTTGGACACGCCGAGGCCGGCGAGATACGGGGCGAGCACCGCGACCACGCACGCCACCGTCACGCCGCTGCGCAGCGGATGGAGCAGCACGGCGGCCACGCCCGTGTAGGCAATGTCAACGAATCGCCGCATGCCGGTTCGCCTGCATATCGGTGCCCGCCGCGTGCTTTTCCGGGGGCCGGTAGGCGAGCAGCGACAGGCCGTGCCGCGGGCAGAAGTAGCGCCCGCCGGGAATCGGCCAGGTGTCTGCGTCGCAGCCGTCCTCGAGCCGCGGGCTGAAATCGTACGAGCAGGGAATGAGCTGCGCGGAGGAGCCGAACCCCAGCCCGCCTACGATACGCTGGAACTCCGTCGCGCCGTCGGCCGCGCTGCGCGGCAGAGCATCGCACGCGACCAGCACGGCCGCCAGGCTGGCCAGCGCGGTGACCACAAGGAGAAGAATCGCCGGTCCTTTCACTTTACTCCTCCGGTTCGCTGATCTCGTGCAGCCGGTTGGGCTCGGGGTGATCGATGACCTGCCGCACGCCGCTGGGCCACTGGATCTCGACGCGGTCGATCGCCCGGCGGTCCCCCAGCCCGAAGTG
>JBGPMX010000181.1:0-8486 GCA_041487215.1 Planctomycetia bacterium
AGGTCCGTACCGGCGAGCAGATCTACCGCGCACTCTGCGCGTCGTGCCACGGCGCGCGTGGCGAGGGGAGCGCGGATCACGAGCTGCCGCTCGCCGGGGACCGGTCCGTGGCCCAGCTGGCGCGGTTCATTGAGAAGCGGATGCCCGAGGACGCGCCGCAGAAGTGCGTGGGCCCGGAGGCGGAGAGGGTCGCGGCCTACATCTACGACACGTTCTACTCGCCTATCGCGCAGGCGCGCAACCAGCCCGCGCGCATCGAGCTGGCGCGCCTCACCGTCCGCCAGTATCGCAGCGCGGTCTCGGACCTGATCGGCAGCTTTCGCGGCGCCGCGCCGCGGCAAGACCGGCGCGGCCTGCGGGGCGAGTACTTCAAGGCCCGGCGCTTGCGTGACGGCGAGCGGGTGCTGGATCGGGTCGACCCTGAGGTCCGGTTCGACTTCGGCGCATCGAGCCCGGATCCGGAGAAGTTTGACGCGGAGCAGTTCTCGATCCGCTGGAGCGGCTCGGTGCTCGCCCCGGAAACCGGCGACTACGACTTCATCGTACGCACGGAACACGCCGCGCGGCTCTGGGTGAACGATACCAAGCAGCCGCTCCTGGACGCCTGGGTCAAGTCCGGCGCCGAGACGGAGCACCGCGCGACCCTGTTCCTGCTCGGTGGACGCGCCTACCCGCTGCGTCTGGAATTCTCCAAGGCCAAGCAGGGGGTAGACGACTCGAAGACGAACAAGGCCCCGGCGCTCAAGGCATCGATCACGCTCGAGTGGAAGCTGCCGCGCCGCGCATGCGGCGTGATCCCGCAACGCAACCTCTTGCCGAAACAAGTTCCCGAGGCGTTCATCGTCGCGACCGCCTTCCCGCCGGACGACCGCAGCATCGGCTACGAGCGGGGCACATCGGTGTCGAAGTCCTGGGACGAGGCGACCACCGAGGCGGCGATCGAGGTCGCGGGCTACGTGGCCGGCAATCTCCGGGAACTGTCCGGCGTGCCGGACGACGCCGCGGATCGCGACCCGCGGCTCCGCGACTTCTGCCGTCGCTTCGCCGAGCGAGCATTGCGACGACCGGTGAGCGACGACGAGCGACGCGTCTTCGTGGATCGCCAGTTCGATGCCGCGCACGACCCGGAAACGGCGGTGAAGAGGGTGGTCCTGCTCGTGCTCAAGTCGCCCCGGTTTCTCTACCGCGAGATTGACGGCGGCGTAGACGGCTACGATGTGGCGTCCCGCATCTCGTTTGGGCTCTGGGATTCGCTGCCCGACCCGCCGCTGCTCGAGGCCGCGGCCGCCGGCCAGCTCGCCACACGCGAGCAGGTGATGCGCCAGGCCGAACGCATGGTCCCGGACCCGCGGACCCGCTCGAAGCTGCGCGAGTTCTTGCTTCAGTGGCTGAAGGTCGATCAGGTTCCGGAACTGTCCAAGGACCCCGAGCAGTTCCCGGAGTTCGACGAGCGAATCGCGTGCGACCTGCGGACGTCGCTCGATCTGTTCCTGGAGGACGTCGTCTGGAGCGACCGCTCCGACTTCCGCCAGCTGCTGCTCGCGGATTTTCTCTACCTCAACGGCCGGCTGGCGCAGCTGTACGGCGGCGATCTCGCCGCGGACGCGCCGTTCCAGAAGGTGTCGCTCGAAGCGGGCGAGCGCGCCGGGGTGCTGACCCACCCCTACCTGATGGCAACGTTCGCCTACACGCAGACGAGTTCGCCGATCCATCGCGGTGTGTTCATCGCGCGCAGCATCCTGGGGCGCATGCTGCGCCCGCCCCCGGAGGCCTTCGCCCCGCTCCCGCCCGACCTGCATCCGGACTTGACGACGCGGGAACGTGTGGCGCTCCAGACCAGCCCGGACGCATGCCTGAAGTGCCACGGCATGATCAACCCGTTGGGGTTCACGCTGGAGCACTTCGATGCCGTCGGCCGTTACCGCGACGCGGAGCAGGGCCGGACGATCGACGCCGCGGGGGACTACCAGGATCGCACCGGCAAATCGGTCTCGTTCGGCGGCGCGCGGGATCTGGCGACATACCTGGCCGGCAGCGCGGAGACGCATGCCGCGTTCGTCGAGCAGCTGTTCCAGTACCTCGTCCAGCAGCCGATCCGCGCGTACGGTGCCGAGCAGATGCCCGCGCTCGAGCGATCGTTCGCCGAGCACGACTTCAGCATCCGCCAACTCGTGGTGGAGATGATGGCGGCCTCCGCCTTGACCGGGCGGTCGAAACAGCCCTAAGCTGGGCCGCACGGCGTTGCTTAGGGCCCGTCCAAAAATAACGTGCACATTGGACCTACCCATGGAGCAACTGTTAGCCCGAGGAGAAACTGAAGTGGCTCACACCCGACGTGTTTTTCTCCGCGACCTGGGCGTCGCCGCTACCGCGCTGCCGTTCGTCCTGAATCTGCCCAGCCTGGGGTTCGCCAACCAGGCGCGGCGGAAGCAGCGGCTCGTCGTGATGTTCAGCCCGAACGGCGTGGTGCCGTCCGCGTTCTGGCCCGACGAGAACGGCGAATCGTTCACGCTCAAGGAGAGCCTCACGCCGCTCGAGCCGCTGCGCGATCGCACGCTCATCCTGCACGGCATCTGCGACAAGGTGCGCGGCGACGGCGACAATCACATGCGCGGTATCGGCTGCCTGCTCACCGGGATCGAGCTCTTCGCGGGAAACATCCAGGGCGGATCGCACACGCCGGCCGGCTGGGCCAGCGGGCTGTCCATCGACCAAGAGATCAAGAACTACCTGCAGAGCGATCCGGCCACGCGCACCCGCTTCGGGTCGCTCGAGTTCGGCGTGATGGTGCCGGATCGCGCCGATACCTGGACCCGCATGGTCTACGCCGGGCCCAACAAGCCGCTCGCCCCCATCGACAATCCCTACAAGATGTTCGCCAAGCTCTACGGCCGCATGAAGGACCGGGAGAGCCTGAAGAGCATCCTGGACGACGTCGGCGAGGACCTGCGCCGGGTCAGCGCGGTCGTCAGCGCCGAAGACCGCCGGCTGCTCGAGGAGCACGCGACATTCGTGCGCGAAATGGAGCAGGAGCTGCGCAGCGCGGGCGAGGACGTGGCGCACGCCGTGCCCGAGCTCGAGCCGGGGGTCAAGGAAGAGAACGACCATATCCCGCGCATCAGCCGGATGCAGATCGATCTCCTGGTGAACAGCTTCGCCGCCGACTTCGCGCGCGTGGCCACACTCCAGTTCACCAACTCGGTCGGCCAGGCGCGCATGCGCTGGCTCGGCGTGGACGAGGGACACCACGAGCTATCGCACAAACCCGACAGCGACGAGGACGCCCAGGACAAGTTGGCGCGGATCAACCAGTGGTACTGCGAACAGCTGGCTTACCTGGCGCAGCGGCTGGCCGAGACGCCCGAGCCGGGCGGGGCGGGGAGCCTGCTGGACAACACCCTCATCGTCTGGACCAACGAGCTGGGCAAGGGCAACTCGCACACGCTCGACGATATTCCGTTCGTGCTCGTCGGCAACGGGCTGGATTTCCGCATGGGCCGGTCGATCAAGTATCCCAAGCTGCCGCACAACCGGCTGCTGCTGTCGCTGGCCCACGGCATGGGGCATCGCATGGAGCGGTTCGGCAATCCGGACTTCTGCGGCGACGGCGTGCTGCCCGATCTGACGTGACGCGGTGCAAGCCGCGCCCATGCTTCCCCGTCCGGTGCGTGTCGGCAGCATCGCGATAGCGCCCGCCGCTCACCTGCCGGAATCGGCCCCCCAGCTCCCCCACTCGGGGTGAGCGGGATCGCTCAAGCCCGTCGGCAGGAAGTAGAACCAGGACGGGGTGTCCCCTGGTGCCATTATCATGCACGCGTGCGGCGCGTGCGATAAGAGCGGCGGGAAGCGAACCGGTTGTGTAGAATGCGCTGCGTGTCGGGTCCTGATCCGAGTCTCGAGCGGGATGATCGCCATGCGTTGGATCCTTCTGGTGCTTACGGTTGCGGCCAGTCTGCCCGCCGCGGCGGGCGAGGTTCAGCTCAACGGTCACACGTTCACCCTGCCCGACGGCTTCGAGATCGAGCTCGTGGCGGGGCCACCGCTCGCCGACCGGCCGATTGTCGCCGACTTCGACGAGCAGGGGCGGCTCTACGTCGCCGACTCGTCCGGTTCCAACGAGAAGGTGGACACCCAGCTCGCGGAGAAGCCGCACCGCATTCTGCGGCTCGAGGATACCGATGGGGACGGCCGCTTCGACAAGAGCATCGTGTTCGCCGACCGCATGATGTTTCCCGCGGGAGTGATGTGGCTCGATGGGTCGCTCTATGTGGCGACCCCGCCCAGCATCTGGAAGCTGACCGATACGGACGGGGATGGCGTAGCAGACCAGCGTGCCGAGTGGTTCGCGGGAAAAACGGTCACCGGCTGCGCGAACGATCTGCACGGTCCCTACGCGGGGCCGGACGGCTGGATCTACTGGTGTAAGGGGGCGTTCGCCAAGCAGACCTACGAGCGGGTCGGCAAGACGCTGCGCGTGATCCCGGACCTGCCCGTGACGACGCCGGCGACCCAGGCCGCGGCCAAGGACCGAGGCGCGACGCCGCACCCGCCGCTCGATCCGCACAAGTACTGGTCCACCCGCGCGTCGCACATCTTCCGGTGCCGGCCCGATGGCTCCCAGCTCGAGCCCGTCATGACGGGGGGCATGGACAACCCGGTCGACGTGGCCTTTGCCCCCGGCGGCGAGCGCATCTTCAGCACGACGTTCCTGCAGCAGCCGGCCGGCGGGCGCCGCGACGGACTGATCCACGCCGTCTACGGCGGCGTGTACGGCAAGGTGCACGACGTGATCGAGGAGCACAAGCGGACGGGCGACATCATGCCCGTGCTCGCGCATCTGGGTCCCGCGGCCGCGTGCGGGCTGGCCCGGTACGAGTCGCGCGGGTTCGGCGATGAATACCAGGACAACTTGTTCGCCTGCTGCTTCAACCTGCACAAGGTGACGCGCCACGTGCTCGAGCCGGACGGCGGCACGTTCCGCACCCGCGACTGCGATTTCCTGGTCTCGAACAATCTGGATTTTCATCCGACCGATGTGTTGGAAGATGCCGACGGCAGCCTGATCGTGGTGGACACGGGGGGCTGGTACAAGCTCTGTTGCCCGACCTCGCAGCTCTGGAAACCGGACGTGCTCGGCGGGATCTACCGGGTGCGGCGCAAGGGCGCGCCGCGCATCGATGATCCGCGCGGTCTCAAGATCACCTGGTCCGCGCTGGCGCCGCGCGATCTGGTGCGATGGCTCGGTGACGGCCGCCCGGTAGTGCGCCGCCAGGCGATCCGGCAGCTGGCCGAGCGGGCTGGCGACTCCGTTGCGGCCCTGTCGGCGATTTTCTCCGCAGCCGATCGAGCGCGGCCGCGGACAAGCGGGGGGGTTCCGGACAAGTCGAGCGCGCCGAGCGGCCCCGGCGCGGCGGCGTCCATACCGGCGCGGCTCGGCGCCGTCTGGGCGCTGACGCGCATCGACGGGGCGGACGCGCGCGCCGCCGTGCGTGCCGCGCTGGCCGACCCCGATGACACCGTCCGCCAGGCGGCCCTGCATTCGATTAGCCTCCGGCGCGATCGTGACGCCGCGCCGCAGCTTTTGGAGCTGCTGGAGGGCGGTTCGGCGCGGAGCGCGCGGGGGGCGGCCGAGGCGCTGGGCAGGATCGGCGACGGCTCCGCGGTCCCCGCGCTGCTGGCGGCTGCCGCGCGGGTCAGCCGCGCCGGCGCGGCCGCCGGGCTGGAATCGCCCGGATCGGAAGCGCCGGCGCAGCGAGTGCTCGAGCACTCGCTGATCTTCGCTCTCATCGAAATCGCCGATCCGGCCGCTACGGCCGCGGGGCTTGCCAGCGATGACCGGGGGACGCGCCGCGCCGCCCTGATGGCGCTCGACCAGATGGACGGCGGGGGCCTCGATCCGCACGCGGTCGCCCCGCTGCTCGGCTCGGCCGAGCCCGTGCTCAAAGAGACCGCCGCGTGGATCGTCGCTCAGCATCCCGAGTGGGGCGAGGCGCTCGCCGGGGTCCTGAAGCAGAGGCTGCACACGCCGAATCTCGCCGCAGCCGATCGCACAGAACTCGAGCGGCAGCTGGCGCGGTTCGCGCGCAACCCGTCCATCGTGCAGCTCCTGGCAGCGTGCATCACCGGTGCGTCGCCGCCGCGCGGCGCGCGCCTGGTCGCGCTCGGTGCCATGCGGGAATCCGGGCTCAAGGAAATGCCGCGGGCATGGCTCTCCCCGCTCGCCCAGACCCTGGCCGGGGATGACGTGGAGCAGGTCCGCGCCGCGGTCGCCGCCGTCCGGTCGCTACCGCTCGCGAAGGGGGAGGACGCCGATGAGCTACGTACGGCGCTGCTGCGCATCGCGCGCAGCGAAACGGCGCCGGTCGCTGTTCGGCTCGACGCGTTGGCCGCCGTGCCAAACGGGCTGGCCGGGGTCGAGCCGGACGTGTTCGATTTCCTGCGCGCGCAGCTGAGCGTAGAAAACGCGGTGAGCGCCCGAACCACGGCGGCCGACGTACTGGGCCGCGCCCGGCTCAGCTCCGAGCAGCTCGACGCCCTGACCGATGCGCTGCGCACGGCGGGGCCGCTCGAAGTAAACCGCCTGCTGGCCGCCTACGAGCAGTCCACGGATGAGAAGGTCGGTCTTGACCTGGTGGCGGCGCTCAAGGTCTCTTCGGCACTCGCCGGCCTCCGTCCGGACGCGCTCAAGCCGCGTCTCGCGAAATACGACGCCGCGGTACAGGCCGAGGCCCAGGCCCTCTACGCGGTGCTGAACGCGGACGCGGCCAGCCAGAAGGAGCGGATTGACCAGATGCTGGCAGCGCCGAATCAAGGGGACGTGCGGCGCGGCCAGGCGGTCTTCCAGGGCTCGAAGGCCGCCTGCTCGTCCTGCCACGCCATGGGCTACCTCGGAGGCAGCGTCGGCCCGGACCTCACCCGTATCGGCAGCATCCGGTCCGAACGAGACCTGCTCGAGTCGATCGTCTTCCCGAGCGCGAGCTTCGTGCGAAGCTACGAGCCCGTGGTCGTGGCGACGACGGCGGGGCAGGTCTACAGCGGCGTCCTGACGAAGGACGCCGCGGACGAGGTCGTCCTGGCGACAAGCGCCACCGAGACCATGCGGATCGCGCGCGACGAGCTCGAGGAGATGCGTCCAGGGACCATCTCCGTGATGCCCTCGGGGCTCGACCAGCAGCTTACCCCGCAGGAGCTGGCCGACCTGGTGGCGTTCCTCAAGGCTGCCAAGTAGTCTCGCCGGTTCGCCGGTTCGCGCGCCGGCTGTCTCGGAAAAACAAGCCCTTCCCCTGGACCGGGTTCTTATTCCACTTGCGAACCCGCCCGGCGGGTACGTGATTTGCCGTTATGGTTCAGCGTCATCGGGGAACAACAACGAGATGGTCCCAGCAACCAGCAGAACAGACGCGACGCCCGGTCCGCCGCACGCGGATTCCAAAGCGGGCGAGCGGGCGGCCGGCGACGGGGGCGAAACCTCGCTGACCGAACTCCAGCAACGCAGTGTGCCCCAGCTGATCGAGCTCGCCCGCCGCGAGGGCATCCGCGAGACCGCTGGGCTGTCGCGGCAGCACCTCATCATCGAGATCGTGCGCGCGCGGAGCAGCCACGGGCACACCATCCGCGGCGCAGGGACGCTCGAGGTCCTACCGGATGGGTTCGGCTTCCTGCGCATGCCCGAGTGGAGCTACCTGAGCTCGCCCGAGGATATCTATGTCTCAACCGCCCAGATCCGGCGGTTCGGGCTCATGACCGGGATGGTGGTCGACGGCACAATTCGCCCGCCGGTGGACGGCCAGCAGTACTGCGGCCTGCTCCAGGTCAGCTCGGTGAACGGCCACGACCCGGCCGAGGTGACGCGGCGCGTGCTGTTCGAGGACCTGACGCCGCTGCATCCGAACAAGCGGCTCCGGCTGGAGACCACCGCCGACGAGCTCGAGATGCGGGTGGTCGACCTGGTCACGCCAATCGGCAAGGGCCAGCGCGGCCTGATCGTCTCGCCCCCGCGCGCGGGCAAGACGGTGCTGCTCCAGAAGATGGCGCGCAGCATCCTGCAGAACCACCCGGAGTGCTACGTGATCGTGCTGCTCATCGACGAGCGGCCGGAGGAAGTCACCGAGATGCGACGCAATGTGGCCGGCCCGTCCGCCGAGGTGATCAGCTCGACGTTCGACGAGCCGGCGCATGAGCATACCCGCGTCGCCCAGATCGTGCTTGAGAAGGCCAAGCGAATCGTCGAGTTCGGCGGCGAGGTGGTCATCCTGCTCGACTCGATCACGCGCCTGGCACGCGCCTACAACACCGAGACCCCGGCGAGCGGCAAGATCCTCTCCGGGGGCGTCGCGGCGACGGCGCTGGACAAGCCCAAGCGGTTCTTCGGTGCCGCGCGCACCATCGACAACGGGGGGGCGCTCACCATCCTGGCCACCGCGCTGATCGACACCGGCAGCCGCATGGACGAGGTGATCTTCGAGGAGTTCAAGGGGACGGGCAAC
>JBGPMX010000182.1:0-8448 GCA_041487215.1 Planctomycetia bacterium
CGAGGTGTTACCGGCGGCATCGGTGACGGTGATGCCGGCCAGGGACTGGCCCGCGCCTTCGCCGAAGGAGTAGTCGGCCGGGGTCGTGACGCCCGAGAGGTTATCGCTCGCGGCGTAGGTGACGATGGCGGTGCCGCTGGCGATGTTGTACCAGCCGGTCGCGCCCGGGCTATTGATGCTCTGCGAAAGCGTGGGTGCCGTGAGATCGACGCTCACACCGACGATGTCCGGCGTGGCGACCGACGTGTTACCGGCGGCATCGGTGACGGTGATGCCGGCCAGGGACTGGCCCGCGCCTTCGCCGAAGGAGTAGTCGGCCGGGGTCGTGACGCCCGAGAGGTTATCGCTCGCGGCGTAGGTGACGACGGCGGTGCCGCTGGCGATGTTGTACCAGCCGGTGCCGCCCGGGCTGTTGATGCTCTGCGAAAGCGTCGGTGCCGTGAGATCGACGCCGATGCTTACGCTATCCGAAGCGGCGGAGACGTTCCCCAGCGTATTGGTTGCTGTCGCGCTGATCGAGTGCACGCCCTCCGCCAGCGCGCCACTGGTGAAGTTCCACATGCCGCTCGAATCGGCCGTGGTAGTGCCGAGGGTGGTCGTTCCGTCGAACAGTTCCACAGTGCTGTCTGCCTCGGCTGTTCCCGTGAAGCCGAGCGTGTTCAGGGCGGTGATATTATCGCTGTTGGAGATGCCCGTGTCGCTGGCGGCATCGAGGTGCGGCGTCGAGGGGGGGGCAATGCTCGTTGCATCGAGCAGCAGCCGGGACTCCAGCTGTTCCACAGTGCCGATCGGCTTGCTGCGGCGAGCCAACTCGCGCTTTCTTCCCAAGCTTTGAGGTTTGGCTCTGTTCATGACCACTTGCTCGTTCCGGATTAGTCGTCGCGAGCGACCTTCACAGCGATCGCTCACCTTCGGGAAGTCCTTGGGCTAGCTCGGAACCGTGCGCTATCGTTTTCCGCCTAGCCAACCCAAAGCCCGATACAGCCACTCCTGGGACTTGCGGTCTGCGCGACCGCTGCGTGCGCGCGTCGAACCCATGTAGGCAATTGCGCCGACGGCAATGGCGACCGGAGACAAGGACGCTTCTACGGGGCGCTCGTGCGGTTGATCCTCTGTGCTCGACGGAACCCCCGCGAGGGCGCGCACGGCCTCAGTCCGGTCCGCATCCTCCGTGGCGTCCGCGCCTACCGCTTTCATCGCCAGGCCCGTGAGCGTCTCGACGGCCGTGTTCTCGTGCAAGAGCGACTCCGGGAACGAGTCGAAGGCCGATCCGCTCACGGCCTGCACCGAGAATTGCGTGCCTGCTCCATCGTGATCACCCCGCAGGCTGAAGCCCGGCGGCAGGATCGATCGCTGGATCCCGGCTGACGGAGTAACTGAATCCAGGTGGGCGAGCGACGAGCCGTCCGGCCTCTCGGCACGCGGCCTGCCCGCCGGAGCGCCGTCGGCTGCCGGCAGCATGCGGATCGCTTGTGCCAGTTGCTCCGGCGTCGTTACGACCACCATGGGGCTGGACGCGGAAGAAGTTGTCGTGTCGGCGTTCGAACGGAACGTGAGCTGGATCTCGGGGCCGGGGCGAGTTTCCACTTCGAACTGCACTTCCGGCTTCTGAGCAAGCGCTCGTAGCGTTAGTTGATAGGGAAGGTCGGCCGCGGGGCTACCGGACACCCGAACGATGTACTCGCCGGGTTGCAGCAAGCGGTACACGACCGAGCCGGAGCCCGGAAGCGGTGCGCCGCCCGCCAGCGAATTCCCCTGCGAATCCAGGAGGTCGAGCTGTGCGGTGAAGCTTCCCCCACCTGTTCCGGTCAAGTCGAACGCGTACAACCACGGGACCAGTACGCGGAACCTGTAGAGATCTGCGTCTGCGGCGGAGCCCGAGTGAACGGCGCCGCTGACCTGAACGCCTAGATTCAGCTCGTCCGAGAAGAGCACACCGAGCTGCTGGGCTGTCGCCGTCGTGTCATTTGCTTCGGTATCCACCAGGGACGGGGGCGCGGCATTGACGGTGAAGTCGATGACCAGGGCGTGGTTCTGCGGGCCGGCCTGCAGCGGATTACCGGCCAGGTCTGTGATGGCGTTGTTCCGGAGCGTGAGATGGTACGTGTCCGACGGCAGACGATCGAGGGCAACGAATGTGGCCTCGTGCGTGCTCGCGGCATACGAAATCGGGGCCACGGCGAACTGATCGCCGTTCGCGTTGCTCAGCACGACGCCCGAAGCCAGGCGGGTCAGATCGACGTCCTCGCTGAACCGCACTGAGAAGCCGCTGAGCGGCTGGCTCAGCGCCGGGTGCGAATCGAGGGTGGTCGATTGGACCCAGGGTGCCACGCTGTCGGGTGCGGCGGCGAGGCTCAGCAGGTACATGCCCCGCGTACCGCGGCTGGAGTGCCCCGACAGGGGAACGCGGGGGTCGAACGTGCCGCTGCCGGGCAGATTGCCGCCACCCGAGACGCCGACGTAGTAAACCCCGGGATCGAGACCCAGAGCGAGCGACGCGTCCTGGGGGGACTGCCCGAGCACGTTCCAATCATCGTCGCTGGCGATGAGGTTGCCGGCTGCGTCGAAGATGCTCAGCGCCGGATCGAGCCCCGTCCCTATCCTCTGGCCGTATGCATCGACCCGGACGGCCATCCGTCCGGTTCCGACCAATTCGATGCGGTACAGGTCAACGTCGTTCGCCTGCTGACCGGACGCGAGCAGCAGCGAGTCGGCGACCTTGCCGGCGATCCAAATCGGCGTGCCGGCCCCGAGCTGGAGCCTGGGCGAGCTTCCCATCGTCTCGTCGGATTCCGCGAACCCGCGGCTGGTGATGAGCTGTCCGTCCACGAAGATCGGAATGTTCCAGGACGAATTGTTGTTGTTGCTGTCGCCGTGAAAGCCTGTGTTGATGAAGGCGCTGAAGGGAAGGAGCGAGAGGAGAGAGCGGCTCTCCAGCGTTTCGACCGCCGGGCCGTTCCTCAGCCGAGCGCGGGACGCTGCCGCGCGGCAGCGGGGCTGTGGACGAGTCGCCATTAGCTGGGATCGATTCAATCGACTCATGCGATGACTTCTCTCGCTCGTCGTTGGTTGTCAGGATCCGAAAAGGATCCGCAAGGCCCGAGATCCGAGCACCGAGACGAATATCCCTGCGATGCCTCTGCGAACTGCTTGCGGCTCACTGCCGGACAGAACGTCCGGACCAGCACATGACCACGCTCTTCGACTCGGAGCAGAAATGAGGACTAGAAACCGTGCTATCGAACCGTAGTTCGTGAAGTGGGAAGGTCAAAAAGTGAGTCGGAGCTTTCTTCGGATTCCTCCGTGTGTGGCGCGAAGAGTCCGCTTGCGCCGTGCGGTCCGGTGGCGCGGGTGCGCTCGTTGGCCGGACGGACCGGGGGCGGAGATCGTCGTAGCGGCGTACGCCGGGCCATGCCTGTTCCGCCTCACCAAGCACCCCGCCCGGCTCGGTCGCTGTTTGCCGAAACCGGTGGCGGACCAGGGGAATGGTCGTAGCGGGGGAAGCGGTTGTGCGAGCCAAATGCGCAGTCGGGCATGTGCAGGGAATGACGGTGGGGCCACCTGTGACGGTGGCTCAAGGTCACCGCTACGGCCATTTTCGGCAGGCACGGCAGGCGGTGCGACGGGCGATCGCGGCCCGTGCCGGCAGGGGCACCCGGGTTGTCACGCGAAGAGCTCGCGAATCGCGCGCCCCTTGCCATCCTGGGTGACGTAGAAAGGCCGTTTTTCGACGGTGAACGCCATGGCGGGCGAGACTCCCATGGCGGTCAGCAGTGTAGCGTGAAGATCGCTCACAGTGACCGGGTTCTCTGTGACCAGGCAGGGCCGTTCCGGGGCGGTCGCGCCGTACAGCGCGCCGCGCTTCATGCCCCCGCCGAAGAGGACCACGGAGCTTGACCCGGTGAAGTGGCGATGCAGCCCGTAGTGCTTCATCTCCTGCATGAAGTCTGCCTTGGCACGTGATTGGTCCACGGCGGCGCTGCCCGGAATCCCCTCGATCATCATGTCGCGGCTGAACTCGCTGGCGACAACCACGAGGGTGCGGTCAAGCAGGCCGCGCTCGTCCAGGTCCAGAACGAGCCTTGCGATCGGTCGGTCGATTTCCTGCTTCATGCGTTCCGCGGTGGTGTGCCCGTTCTCGTGCGTATCCCAGTGCAGAAACGGCACGTACTCCGTCGTGACCTCGATGAACCGCGCCCCGGCTTCGACCAGCCGCCTCGCGAGCAGGCAGCCGCGGCCGAAACGGCCCGTGTCGTACTTTTCGTAGTGCTCCTTCGGTTCCAGCGACAGATCGAACGCCGCGCGCTCGGGCGAGTTGAGAAGCCGGTAGGCATTCTCCATCGCTCGCAGCATCGATGCTTGCTGGTAGCGGCTGCCCGATTCGCCCAGCGGGCTGCGCTGGACCAGCTCCCGGTAGCGGCGCTCCCGCGCCTGGAACCGCTCGGGGGTCATCCCCTTGGGCGGGCGCACCGCCGCGATCGCCTGGTCGGGGTAGGGAAGAAGGAACGGGCCGTACTCGGCGCCGAGGAAACCGGCCGTGTGAAACGCCTTCAGCTCCTCTTTCTCGCCCACGTCGTCCAGCCGCTGGCCGATGTCAATGAACGCCGGGATCGCCGGGTTTCGCGGTCCGAGCACGCGCGCGATCCACGCGCCGATGTGTGGTGCGGCAACCGTCTGCGGCGGCACGTATCCGGTGTGCCAGTGGTACTGGTGCCGCGAGTGCAGGATGTGCCCGAGATCCGGCAGCCGGTGCGAGCGGACGAGCGTTCCCCGGTCCAGCACACGCGCGATGTTCTCCAGCCCCTGCGCGATCTTGATGTTGTCCACGGCGGTGTCGATCGCCGGGAAGGTGCTCATGATCTCGTTGGCCGGCAGCCCGACTTCGAACGGGGCGTACCGCTTCGGATCGAACGTCTCCGGAGCCGCCATACCGCCGGCCATCCACAGCAGGATGCACGCATCGGCCGTCGGTTCCGGATGCTCGACACCATCGCCGGGATCGTCCGCGGACACCAGGCGGGGCGCGGCGGCGGCCATGGCCGCGGCGGAGGCGGCGGCCAGCCGCTTCAGGAACTCGCGTCGGCTCGGTTCGCGAGACGCGTCATCGAGATACAACATCGTAGCGAACTCCATCGTCTCGAAACCCGGCGGCCCGGGCTATTGTATGAACTGAAACTCGGGAAGCATGAACACCGCCCAGAAGAGGTCGCTCAAGCCCTCCGCGGTCACCGGCGAGCCCACCATGTTCAGGGCGGTCTCGAGCTCCGCGTCCGTGGGGCGCCGGCACAGCGCGGCGCGGTAAAGGCGATCGACCAGCTCGCGCGCTGCGTCGCCGGCGTCCTCCCGGCTCAGGTTCTTCGCCCCGCGCTCGACCAGCTCGGCCATGACCGCTCCGTTGGTGAGGTCGAGCGCCTGCAGGGTGCTGAGCTCCTCCGGGCGCGTCGTGACGATCTGCTCCCGGTTGGGCCGGCCGAGCGACCGCATGAGCGGATCGGCGGCTACCAGCGCGGCACGTACCGGATCGCCGTCCCGGTCGCCGAAGTCCGCTGCCGGCTTCTCGGGCGCCGTGCCGGTGATGCGGTACACGGCGTCAAGGAATTGCTCGGCCGTCATCCGCTGCGCGATCGGGCCGCGAAAGATATAGTCACCCGAACCCGGATCCGGAGGCGGAACACAGCGGGATTGGTAGGCGCGCGAGCTGACGATCAGCTCGATCGCTTTCTTCAGGTCGTAATGGCTGTCGGCCAACTGCGTGGCCAGGTAGTCGAGCAGGTCGACGCTCCACGGCTCGTTGCTCATGACGTCCACCGGTTGCACGATGCCGCGGCCCATAAGACGCTGCCAGATTCGGTTGACGATCGTGCGCGCGAAGCGGCCGTTCTCCGGATGCGTCATCAGCTCGGCGGTGCGGCGGAGCCGTTCGTTCCGCGGCTCTGCGGTATCGATGTCCCCGAGCTCGGGAAAAACGAACTTCGCCCTGGCGGTGACGCCGCTGGGCTTGTCGCAGCGGTGGATCTCCGGCGGGGTGTCGGCGATGATGGCCGCGAGGCCGTAAGCGTCCGCCAGCTTCCAGTTGTCGATGAAGCTGTCGTGGCAGGACGCGCATTTCATGTTGATGCCCAAAAACACCTGCGAGATGTTCTGGGCGAACTGGATCTCCGTCGCCTGGCTGGCGTTGACGTTGCCGCGCCACTTGATGCCCTTGATGAAGCCCTCGGACTCCGGCGTCGGGCTGATCAGATCGCGCACGAATTGGTCGTACGGCTCGTTGTCCAGGAGCGCGCGGTAGAGCCAGCCGGTGATGGCCCGGCGGCCGCCGTCAATGTAGCCCGTGCCCTGGTAGTCGTTGCGCAGCAGGTCGTTCCAGAACGTGAGCCAGTGCTCGGCGTAAGCGCGCCGGTTGCCGAGCAGGCGCGCGATCAGTTGCGCCCGCTTGTCGGGAGCGGCATCGGCGACAAACGCGTCCAGCTCCTCGGGCGCCGGCAGCAATCCGATCACATCCAAGGACAGCCGTCGTATGAATGCGGAATCATCGATGGCTTCGGGCGGGACGTCGCCGTGCTGGTCGAAGTAGGCGTCGACGATGCGGTCGATGCCGCTCGTGCGGCCGTCGTGCGCGGGGGGCAGCTCGGGGCGGCGTGGCTTGAGCGGCGCCATGTAGCTCGCCTTCGCGAACGAGAACCCCTCCTGCCACGCAACTCCCTCATCGATCCAGGCGCGGAGCACGGCGATCTCTTTCTCGGTGAGCGGATCCGCCTTCGGGGGCATGCGTTCGGCCGGATCGCCGGAGGTCACGCGCTCGATGAGCGGACTCGCCGAGCTGTCGCCGGGCACGACCGCCTGCGAGCCGATGAGCGCCGCGCGCGTGTCCATGGACACGTCCCCCTTGTGCTCGCCCGCGGTGTGGCACCGCGCGCACCGCGCCCGGAGCAGCGGCAAGACGTCGTGGGCGAAGTCGATGGGCTCACCCGGGGCGAGCGCACCCAGGACTGTCGCGGCCAGGGCGGGGAGACTCGTAGCGAGCCAGTGCATTCGGCAGAAGCCTCCTCAGGGGGGATCACAGGACACTCATCCATCGCAGGAGCCGGCGGTGAAGCGGGGAGCCGCGCGCCATGCCCGGCGTGCGAGGCACCGCATCCGCGCGCTCCGGCACCCTCGCCCACCCTCGCCGCAGCCGGGCCGGGGGTACCCCCAGCATAACGAGATTTCTTGGCGCGGGATATCGGCCGCCAGCCCTGATTGTGTCCTGATTCCGGATGGTGAAATTGGGTGGCACGTCGCTCGAGGCTTTGCGAAGGGCGTGCCGGTTGGCCGAACGCGTCCCTCCAGGACTCGGGGACATGGCGGCTGCTGGCATGGCTTTTGGAGAAAACCCTTTTAGGGGAAAGACCGGCGTGCCCAGCCGCCGATCCGCCCGAGCGAAGGGGCGATCAGAAGCGAAAGACGAACTGCGTGTAGACGAAGTCTGCGTCGTCGGCCGACAGGCCGGGCGCCGCGGTGTCGGAAATGAAGTCGCCGGCGAAGAAGTGCGAATACCCGAAAAGAATCTCGGCGTGCATCGAGAGGCGGTAGAGGGCGGTGAGATCCAGCTCCTCTCCCACGTCGCTGCCGGCCGTGCCCGTGGCGGACCGGCGGGTCGCCGCACCGGCCGAGTTGTACAGCGCGTCGTGCGCGTCGTCGAGATGAAAAATGTGCCACCACGCGAGCAGCGTCAGCTTCTCGTACGGTTGCGCGGTGAGCTGAAAGTTCCAATCCTGGATGTTCTGGCGGCCCACCAGGTCCGCGAAGCCGAAATATTTGTGACCCAGCGGAAAGAGCTGGTTGTACGTGTTCACCCGGCCGTCGTTCTGGTCGGAGTCGCCGGACGCCCAATCGAAGTAGGCCCACAAAACCGGCTTCCAGGGCAGGCAACCGAACTCGTAACCACCCCCCAGCGTGCAAAATCCGGCGGACAAAGTCTTATCTCCGACCTCACCGAACTGATAGGCGCCCTCGAGCTCCCAGAGCCAGTCGCACCAGCGCCCCTGGTAGCGAGTGCCCAGCGTGTTCGTGTGAAAGTCGGCCGGCGACTTCTCGTTGCCCAATGGAGTGGTGGGATCGTTGTCCTCGAACCCAAGATAGTAGAAGTCCCAGGTCTGATCTTTCGGTTTGTGCCACGTCGCATACGCGCCGTAGAACTGCTGGCTCTGGTCCGGATGGTCGAAGTTGTGGTCGTTGTTCACGTGCTGCGCGAGCGGCACCGGACGCGTCCAGAATGCATCGATGTCCCAGGTGGGGCTCGTCCACAGCAGCTTCGCCCCGTCGAAGGTGCGGCGTGTGTTGGACCAGTCGGACGGCGAAACGACGCGCTGGTTGCCGTAGAGGAATTCCTGGCGGCCAACGCGGGCGCGGAGCACGCCCCCACAGGTGTCGTCGTAGAGCGTCGCCTCGCCGAAAAGATTGATGAAA